>DALYHR010000278.1:0-3387 GCA_031970775.1 Burkholderiaceae bacterium
GCCCGCTCGGGCCGGCGAACCTCGTTCATGCCTGGGCCTGGTTGCCCGATCTGGCTGAGGTGTTCGTGCGCGTTGCCGAGCGCCGCGATGAGCTGCCAGGCCATGCGGTCTTCCACTACGAAGGGCTGTCGCTGAGCGCCGATCAGATCCGGCAGGCGCTGGAGGATCTGGCCGGTCGACCGTTGGCCGTCAAACCGATGGCCTGGTGGCCCTTGCAGATCCTGGGTCTGGTGATGCCGCTGCTGCGGGCACTCATTGAAATGCGCTACCTCTGGCAGCGCCCGCACCGACTCGATGGTCGGCAGCTCGAAGCGTTTCTGGGCGAGGCGATGCCGCGCACACCGCTGCCGCAGGTGTTGCGGCAGGCGCTCGGTCAGTCGTTGTCCACGTTGCGTCTGACCCAGTCGGCCAGGGCATCGAGCTCGGCCGCGTGACCGTCCTGATCGGCGAATCGAAGGGTGACGGGGTCTCCCTCGCGTCCGGTCAGGATGAGTTCATAGCGGAATGCATCCGGCCAGACCGCCCCGGAGCCCGGGGCATCGGAGACCCGCTCGACCGCGGAGAGCAGCCGGTCGAGCTGACGTCGGCGGGCCGGGCTGAGCCGGTCGACGGCAACTTGCCAGACCGGCCGCAGGCCGGGCAGCTGCCCGCCGCTGCGGCGCAGCTCCAGGCGGGTCAAATCGGCACTGAGCATTGGGGGCCGTCCGCTCAGAGTCCGACCGCTTTCCAGGCTGAATCGACGGCCGTGGCGGCGGGTTTGCCGTATTTCTTGGCGACGTCGCGGGTCTCGCGGGCAGCGTCGGCGAACTGGGACTGGGCCTTGAGCCGGGTGGTCAGCACCTCGTACCAGATCTTGCCCGCTACCTCCCAGGCATTGCCGCCGATGGCTGTCGCGGCTAGGTAGAACGCCCGGTTCGGAATGCCCGAGTTGATGTGTACGCCGCCGTTGTCGTAGCTGCCCGTGTCGTAGTTCTTCATGTGGTCCGGCTGCGGATCCTTGCCGAGGGTCGGGTCGTTGTAGGCCGTGCCGGGGGCTTTCATCGAACGCAGGGCGGTGCGCAGCGTACCCGCCTTGGGTACGAGCAGCCCGGCGCCGATCAGCCAGTCGGCTTGAGCCGCGGATTGGCCAAGCGTGTACTGCTTGAGCAGCGAGCCGAAGACATCGGACATCGACTCGTTGAGCGCGCCGGGCTGATCCTGGTAGTCGAGCTTGGCGGTGAACTGTGTGATGCCGTGGGTCAGTTCGTGGCCGATCACGTCGAGGCATTGGGTGAAGCGACCGAACAGCTTGCCGTCCCCATCGCCGTAGACCATCTGCTGGCCGTTCCAGAAGGCGTTGTCATAGCTGCGACCGTAGTGGATGGTCGAATCCAGGCGCATGCCGTTGCCATCGATCGAGTTGCGGCCGAAGGCGTTGAGGAAGAAATCGTAGGTGGCACCGCTGCCGTCGTAGGCCTCGTTGACGCTGACGATGCGCGATTTCTTGGCGCCTTCGGAGCGAGCCAGTGTGCCGGGCAGAGCGGTGGCGTTTTTGGCGTTGTAGATCGTGCGGCGCTTGGTGCCGGTAGACAGCCCGGCGAAGGCGAACTGTGCGATGCCGGCGCGCATGCCGCGGAAGTGACCCTGCAGATGCAGATTGTCGACCGCACGCCGGCGCACCGCCGGATCTTCGGCGCTGTTGATGACGTTTTCCAGGATGTGCGGCGGGATGATGAAGCAGGTGCCGCCGGGGCAGTGGCTGCACAGCGATTGATAACGGGTCATGGGGCCTCCTTGGATGTCGCTTTTGGACCGGATTCAGGCGTGGGCGATCAGGTATTCGACATTGCGCTCGGCCAGTGCGGCGATGGTGCGAGAGGGGTTCAGGCCGATCGCGCGCGGCAGGGTCGAGCCGTCCATCACGTAGAGGTGCTGATAGCCATGCACCCGGCCATGGCCGTCGACCACGCCGCGCTCGTGGCTGTCGGCCATATTGCAGCCGCCCAGCGGGTGCGGGGTGATCAGATTTTTCAGCACCGTCCAGGTCGGCGGGATGAAGGCCTTGCCGCCGGTGGCTTCGCTGAGCCGCTCGTGGGTCTTGACCATCGCATCGACCACCGCCTCGCTGGCGCGGTAGTCCCAGTGCATCTTCAGGGTGCGGCGCCACGGGGCGTACCAGGGGCGGCCGAGGTAGAGCTGGCCGTCGGCGGCGTCCACCGCCTGACCGAACCACGGCATCATGCCGTCGAGCGGATCGTCGGCATCGGTGACCTGGCCCAGCCCTTTCCAGAAGCCGCGCAGCTTGCCCCAGCCCGGCTTTTTCATGCGCTGGCGGATGAAATTGCCGGTCATGTTGGGCACGCCGCCGTCCTCGATGAACAGAGCTGCGCCATCGACCTTGCCGTCGAGCAGATCGATGGCACAGGAGATGGTCGGGCCGTGGCTCGGCGAGAGCTTGCGGTCGGCGTAGAAAGTCGGGGTGACGAAATCGCCGTTGAAGGCCCAGCCGTGACCGAGCCGCGGCGACAGGCCGTGCAGGGTGCCGTACTGATCGCGGCTGCGCAGCAGCAGCTCGGTGCTGCCGATCGAGCCGGCTGCCAGGATCACTCGTTGCGCGGTGACGCTGCCGGGGTGACGCTCGCCGTCGGCGATGCGGTCAAAGCGCACCCGCCAGCCACCGCTGCCATCGCGGTCGAGCGGTTCGACCGCATGGACCAGATGCAGCGGACGAATTTCGGCGCCGTGGTTCTCGGCCTCGGCCAGATAGTTCAGGTCGAGGGTGTTCTTGGCGTGGACCTGGCAGCCGATATCGCAATTGCCGCAGTGCACGCAGGTGCCCTGCTGCCGGCCCTGCGGGTTGTTCGAATAGACCGTGTGCTGGTCGCCGCGCGGATCAGGCCGGTTGGGGTCGTAGGCCGGGTCGAAGCGCACCGCCAGCGGCACCTTGTGGAAGCGGTCGCCCCAGCCGTTGGCCTCGGCCGCTTCCTTCATCAGGTGGAAGCGCGGATTGAGCTGGTTGTCGGGCAGGGTCTGCACGTCGAGCATCCCGGCCACGCGGTCGTAATAGGGCTTGAGCCGGGCGTAGTTGAGGCCCTGGGGCCAGCGCGGATCGTCGAAGACCTCGGGCTTGGCCTCGACTGAGACGCTGGCGTAGATCA
The DNA here is from genome assembly GCA_031970775.1 of Burkholderiaceae bacterium. GTDB lineage: Bacteria > Pseudomonadota > Gammaproteobacteria > Burkholderiales > Burkholderiaceae_C > Sphaerotilus. The sequence goes on from DALYHR010000278.1 coordinate 3,138, forward strand.
GCGAGCCGCCGCCCACACCGGCGCCTGCAGCGACCCACATGTCGGCAAAGGTGCGCAGATCGGCCCAGCCGTTGAGGTGCTCAGGGTGATCCTGATTCCACAGCCAGGGGTCGTTGGGCTCACGAGGATAGGTCTCCGGCGTCCAGCGTCGGCCCCGCTCCAGCACCAGCACCTTCTGTCCGGCCTGCGCCAGACGGCAGGCGCTGACCGATCCGCCAAAACCGCTGCCGATGATGACGGCGTCGAAGTC
>DALYHR010000279.1:0-3338 GCA_031970775.1 Burkholderiaceae bacterium
GATCGGGTACTTGTCGACCCAGGTCGCCAGCATGTCGGTCCATTGGGCCGAGGTCAGCTTGATGCCGCCTTCGCCTTCAAGCACGTACAGACCGTCGTGATAGAACTCGCTGGCGGCGCAGTCCAGGCCCAGAGCGATCTGCTCACCCGGGGTGTAGCCGGCCTTTTCGATCGCTTCGAGGATCAGCTGGATCGCCGCTTCGTGGCTTTCGACGCTGGGGGCGAAACCGCCCTCGTCACCCACGGCGGTGCTCATGCCCTTGTCGTGGATGATCTTCTTCAGAGCGTGGAAGGTCTCGGCGCCCCAGCGCAGCGCTTCGCGGAAGCTCGGTGCGCCCACCGGGATGATCATCAGCTCTTGCAGATCGAGGTTGTTGTTGGCGTGTTCGCCACCGTTGATGACATTCATCATCGGCACCGGCAGCTGCACCCCGCCCATGCCGCCGAAATAGCGGTACAGCGGCAGGCCGGCTTCTTCAGCAGCGGCGCGGGCCACCGCCATCGAGACGGCCAGCAGTGCGTTGGCACCCAGGCGGCCCTTGTTGTCGGTGCCGTCGAGGTCGATCAGGGTCTTGTCGAGGAAGGCTTGTTCCGATGCATCCAAGCCCAACACCGCTTCCGAGATTTCAGTGTTGATGTGGTTGACGGCCTTCAAGACACCCTTGCCGAGGTAGCGGCTCTTGTCGCCGTCGCGCAACTCAATGGCTTCGCGCGAGCCGGTCGAGGCGCCCGAGGGCACGGCAGCGCGACCCATCACGCCGCTTTCCAGCAGCACGTCGCATTCAACGGTGGGGTTGCCGCGGCTGTCCAGCACTTCACGGCCGACGATATCGACGATGGCACTCATGCAATCACTCCAGGTTTGAAAAATCGTTTTCGAGCAGGGGCTGGGCCTTGACGACGCGGTCCAGCGCCACGAGCTGTTCCAGCAACGCCTTCATGTGCTTCAGGGGCACGGCGTTGGGACCATCCGAGAACGCCTGAGCCGGGTTCGGATGGGTTTCCATGAAAAGTCCGGCCACGCCGACGGCCACACCCGCACGGGCCAGCACCGGCACCATGTCGCGCGCGCCACCGCTGACGCTGCCGAGGCCGCCCGGCTTCTGCACCGAATGGGTGACATCGAACACCACCGGCGCGCCCGACTTGCGCATCTCGGCCAGGCTGGTCATGTCGGCGACGAGGTTGTTGTAGCCAAAGCTCACCCCGCGCTCGCAGGCCAGAAAGTTGTCTTCCGCAAGGCCTGCTTCGCGTGCGGCGGCGCGGGCCTTGTCGATGACGTTCTTCATGTCCCAGGGCGCGAGGAACTGGCCCTTCTTGATGTTGACCGGCTTGCCCGACCGGGCCACGGCCTGAATGAAGTCGGTCTGGCGGCACAGGAAGGCCGGGGTCTGCAGCACGTCGACCACGCTGGCGACTTCAGCCACCTGCGCTTCGTCGTGCACGTCGGTCAGCACGGGCAGGCCGGTCTGGCGCCGCACTTCGTCGAGGATCTTCAGGCCGGCGTCGATGCCGACACCGCGCCGGCTGTTGCCGGAGGAGCGGTTGGCCTTGTCGAAGGAGCCCTTGTAGATCAGCGGGATGCCCAACGCGGTGCAGGCTTCCTTGAGGGTCCCCGCGACGTCGAGCGACATCTGCAGTCCTTCGATCGAGCAGGTGCCGGCGATCAGGAAGAAGGGCCGGTCCAGGCCGACGTCAAAACCGCAGAGTTTCATCAGGCCTGCTCCGTCTCGCCTTCGACGACCTCGGTGGGGGCGGCCATCATCGCCTGATGGGCCAGCGCGGCGCCCACGAAGCTGTTGAACAACGGGTGGCCGTCCCAGGGGGTGGACTTGAACTCGGGGTGGAACTGCACGCCGACGTACCAGGGGTGCGCTTCGGGCGGCAGCTCGATCATCTCGGTGAGCTTTTCGCGCTGCGTGATCGCGCTGATCACCAGTCCGGCTTCGCGCAGGCGGTCGAGATACTTCTCGTTGGCCTCGTAGCGGTGGCGGTGACGCTCGGTGACCACATCGCCGTAGATGCGGTGGGCCAGCGTGCCGGGCTTGACGTCGGAGCTTTGTGCGCCCAGACGCATCGTGCCGCCGAGGTTGGAGTTGGCGTCACGCTTCTGGATCGTGCCGTCGGCGTCCTGCCACTCGTCGATCAGGGCGATCACCGGGTGCGGGGTCTCGGGTTCGAACTCGGTCGAGTTGGCCCCGGCAAGGCCGGCCTTGTTGCGGGCGTACTCGATGGTGGCGACCTGCATCCCTAGGCAGATGCCCAGATAGGGAATGCCGTTTTCGCGGGCGTAGCGGGCTGCGGTGATCTTGCCTTCGACGCCGCGCTTGCCAAAGCCGCCCGGTACCAGGATCGCGTCGTAGCGCGAGAGCTGATCGGCGGTGTCGTCGGTGAGCGTTTCGGAGTCGAAATACTCGATGTTGACGCGCACGTGGTGGTGCAGGCCGGCGTGGCGCAGGGCTTCGTTGAGCGACTTGTAGCTATCCGACAGGTCGGTGTACTTGCCGCACATCGCGATGGTGACTTCACCCTTGGGGTGCTCGACCTCGTAGACCAGCTTGTCCCAGCGGCGCAGGTGGGCCGGGCGGGTGAGCATCTGCAGCTTCATGCAGATCAGCTCGTCCAGACCCTGCTCGTGCAGCATGCGCGGCACCTTGTAGATCGTGTCGGCGTCCCACACCGAGATGACGCCTTGCGGGGCCACGTTGGTGAACAGGGAAATCTTTTCGCGCTCGTCGTCCGGAATCGGGCGGTCGGCGCGGCACAGCAGCGCATCGGGCTGGATACCGATTTCGCGCATCTTCTGCACCGTGTGCTGGGTCGGTTTGGTCTTGAGCTCGCCGGCGGCGGCGATCCAGGGCACGTAGGTCAGGTGCACGAAGGCGGCGTTGGTGGGGCCGAGCTTGAGGCTGAACTGACGCACCGCTTCGAGGAAGGGCAGCGACTCGATGTCGCCGACCGTGCCGCCGACTTCGCAGATCGCGACATCGACTTCCTCGTCGGTGCCGAGACCGGCACCGCGACGGACGTATTCCTGGATCTCATTGGTGACGTGCGGGATGACCTGCACGGTCTTGCCCAGATAGTCGCCGCGGCGCTCCTTCTCCAGCACCGTCTTGTAGATCTGACCGCTGGTGAAGTTGTTGCTGCGCTTCATCCGCGTGGTGATGAAGCGCTCGTAGTGACCGAGATCGAGATCGGTTTCCGCGCCATCGTCGGTGACGAAGACCTCGCCGTGCTGGAACGGGCTCATCGTGCCCGGATCGACGTTGAGGTACGGATCGAGCTTGATCAGGGTGACCTTGAGGCCCCGGGATTCGAGGATGGCTGCCAGAGAGG
>DALYHR010000280.1:0-3329 GCA_031970775.1 Burkholderiaceae bacterium
GTTATCCTAATTGAGGTTGTAAGCCCTAACCCTTTTAAATGCCAAAATCGGACTTTTGATTTAGTTTTGCCTAACCTGTGATTTTTTAAAAACCTATCCGCAGACTTTTCAATACTTCTGCCACTTCGGGTTTTGCGGCCGATGTGGGCGGGAATATAGCGCAGATGGTGCGACGAATTTCCGGATCTGACAGATAACGAACTCGAATCTGATCTGCATTTTTGGTGATGGTGAATTCCGGCATTAGCGCAACACCGATTCCGGCGCGTACCATACTCAGTATCCACTCTTCGCTATTACTTCTATAGGCAGCATAAAGATTGACCTGCCGCCCCTGGCACACACTCCTCAGTGTTTCACGCAATTCACAGTTCAGGCGATCCAAGTAAGGTTCAGCTTGTATGGTCGCTAAATCAATTTGTTGCATTTGATTGAAACGGTGTTTGTCGTTGAAGACAACGACATAGCGTTCTTCGTAAAGCTCTAAAGACTGGTAATGCTCTGCCAGTAAGGATGTTGGTGCACTGATAACTAAATCCAGGCTATCTTCATCAAGTTGATTCAATAGATTGCATTCACTGTCGACGACTAATTCCAGTTCTACATGGGGTCGTTCTTGCTGAAAGTCAGTGAAGAATGGACTTAAATGGTGTGCGGCAATTGTCGTCATCACGCCGATGCGAAGTGGCACAGTATTTAAGCGGCTGAAACGCACAGCCTCAGCTTTGACAGCTTGCGTCTTGCGCACTATTTCACGTATAGAAGGTTCAACCAAACGTCCTAAGGCCGTCAACCGACATCCGCCGCGGTCTCGGCTAAATAGCTCACCGCCAAGTTCATCTTCCAATTTCTTAATTGCTTGCGTCAGGGAGGGTTGGGCCACATAGGTTGCTTGTGCAGCGCGAGTGAACGAGCCCTTATCGCAGACGGCCAGAAAATAGCGTATTTGTTGCATTTCCACAGCTTGCCCCTTTTTAATAGGTTAAACCTATCATTAAATAGAAAAATGGTATTTTACAGTTTACCTAACTCATTATTTAATATAAACACCAAGTCACCTAAATATTCAATATTCCTATGAAAACAGCAAAATTAATCGTAATGTACCCTACGCCAACAGATTTAGAAACTTTTGAACGTCGTTATGCTGATGAGCATGTGCCGATGGCGGTCGAAAAGCTGGCCGGCAAAACACGATTTGTCGCCTCATTGATTCTTTCCAATGTAGACAAATCTGCAGCGCAGTTTCATCGAATTGCCGAGGTTTATTTTCCATCCCTCGCCGAATTAAAGGCTTGTCTGAATTCACCAGGCGGTCAAGAAACAGCTCAGCATGCCGTTGAGATTTCTAGCGGTGGTGAGCCGTTGTTTCTGATCTCCGAGGTGGAAACCTTTGATTTCTAATCCGACCATCGGATTTAACATAATCACTGTGGAGGCAAATCAATGCCTAACTCTATCAACAAACTAAAAAAGGCGGCTTATAAGCGCATTAGGTGGATGGGTCTGCTGCCTGTTGTCTTTTGGGTCGGATTAATGCCAACTATTGCCCAAGCGCAGCGCGGTGCGCCTGACGAGGCCGATGCTTGCGTTACGAGGGTTGGTTTTGAACGAGTCCATTTCACGGCCTATACCCCGACTCTGTCAGGGGATCGGGAATATTGCAGCATCATTCCCGAAATCGGCCCAACTAATTTGGTGTTCGACTACGAAGGTAAAAGTCTGCGCAATGTCAGCGTGGAATTCGAAATCACCAAAGAACCTGAAGGGCAAAGGGTTTTTTATCAGCAGCCGAAAAAAGTTAAAAACGGTACTTTCGATAGTATGGTCGATTTTAGTCAATATGGTGCTGGTAATTATTTGGCTCACATCGCTATTGTCGACAAGGATAAGCGTCTTGACACTCATATTCCGTTCTCTGTTGGCCTGGAATCGGTTCCGGGAAAAGGCTATATGCCGCAGATTGTGATGATCGGAAGCTTGTTGTTGCTGGCTTATATAGTAATGAAGTTAGCGAATAAGGAAGCGCCCAATCACTCACCTGAGGCATGATCGAATGGTACAGGCGAGTCAAACGTACTTAGGGGAAATATGACTATGAATATGGCTCAATTAAAGGTTTTTCTTTTAAGAACCAATTCTTGGCAGAAAGTGCTATTCGGGTTACCGATATTAGTAATGGTTGTCATGCTTTTGATGGATCATAGCGGCGACTCGGTAGAATTGGGGCAGGCCGTGTATCGACCTGAGATGCTGCAACGTCTTTGCAAAGCTGATCAACTCAGTGGAGACGCTGGAGAGACTTATGGTGAAGAAACCGAAAATGGCATCAAATACAATGTCCGCACACCAGCCAATTATGATGCATCCGTTGCCCACCCACTATTACTGGTATTTTCTCCGGCCGGATCGAATCGGGCTAAAACCGAAAAAACAACTGGGTTCACTTTTCCTGCTACCCAAGCCGGTTTCATCGTGGCCTATGCGGATCACCCGGAATTATCGCCCAGCACTACCGTAGAATTAGGCACCATTCCCAGTTTAATGGCCAAAAAGTGGTGTATTGATGAAAAACAGGTCTATGTTACGGGACATTCCGATGGAGGGACTTCGGCAATGGCATTAGCATTTATGACTGGCACACGACACATCCCACGTGCCATTGCGCCGAGCGCAGCAGGGGTTGCATATGATGATTTGCGCGACCGCAGATGCCCCGAGCCCTTGCCGGTTATGATCATGCACAGCAGCAAGGATCGCCTGTTTCCTGGTTATGGTCAGCAAGCGGTGGGTTGGTGGGCAGCTTGTAATAAATGTGATCCTATTCCGGATAAAATCGCAAATGGTTGCTCCTCTTATTCAGGGTGTGCCGGGGGCGTAAAAACGTTGTACTGTGAAGGTGATCAAATCCATTCACATTGGCCCGAGCGAAGTCAGGATATTGTCGAGTTTTTTGTGTCAGCGACTCAAGTTAGCCCACTGGCAAAGTGAAATTGGCTCTATATGAATCGTAATGGGTGCAAAGGTAAACCCGAAAGCAAACGGTCACCCGGATTCCTCTCGGGTCTGCCTGCTCCTTTTAGTGGCTGAACAGTTGGTTGACAACCGACCTGGACGTATTGAGCCTAGAGCCATCAAACGACGACCCAAAACGAAGCCGAATACCGGACAGCCGATTGGGTTACATGGTGCCTTAATTATTAAAATGGGATAGCTACTCCGAGCGGCGGGTTTTGGCCGGCTGCCGCCCATAGCCAGTGACATATTTCAGTTGCAAATAATGTCGGTTTGCAGTGGATAATTGCAGGTCGGCGCGAATGATTGCAGGT
>DALYHR010000281.1:0-3312 GCA_031970775.1 Burkholderiaceae bacterium
GTCAGCGCGTGGTAGATGCCCCAGACGGTGCCGAACAGGCCGACGAAGGGGCTGGTCGAGCCGACCGTAGCCAGCAGGCTCATGCCGTTGGAGAGCCGGCGCTGCACTCGCTCAGTGGCACGATGCAGCGACAGTTCGACCCAGTCGGCGAAATCGACCTTGGCGTGCAGGCCACCATGCCGTTTGCTGGCGTCCAGGCCAGCATCGGCGATGAAGCGGAAGGGGCTGCTGCTGTCGAGCTTGTCGGCGCCGGCGCGCACCGTGCCGGCGTCCCAGAACTCCTGTTCGGCCTTGCGGGCCTGGCTGAGCATGCGGCGCTGTTCGACCAGCTTGGAGACGATCACGTACCAGCTGCCCATGCTCATCAGCGCCAGAATCAGCAGAACGCCCTTGGCGACCGCGTCGCTCTGGGTCCAGAGTGCGCCGATGCCGTAGGGGTTATCGACCTTGGCGCTGGCGCCGGTGCCGGCTGCAACGGGCCGCGCTGCAGGGGCAGCAGGGGTCGCCTCGGAGGACGGGGCGGTAGATGGTGCTGCGCCGAGGGCAGCGGTGGCGGTGGCCGGAGCCGGAGTGGACTGGGCCTGGACCGGAGTGGCCAGGCACGCCACCGAGCAGGTCAGCGCGGCGATCAGGGTGCGGGCGGTGTTCAGCATGGCGGAGTGATCGTTGAGGCCGAGGCGCCAAAAAGCGCTGCGGAGGTTGTGCGGGACGCAGATCAGCGGACGAATGATGGAAGTGAATTGTCAACATATTGCAATCGATTGCATTAGTGAATTCACCTATAAAAATAGAACTTTGATTCATGAATATTGCAAACGTTGTCTATTGAGGCAGGAGCCGCACTGACTACACTGGCCGGCCTGATCGGGCTGCCTGTCCGATTTCGGCCTAGCTGAACCGAGCCCATGAACGACCGTACCAAGACCGCCGCTCCCCACCGACCGAGTCGTCTGCAGATGGCCGATATCGCCCGCATGGCCGGGGTGTCGACCTCGACGGTGTCACGGGCGCTCAATGGCAGCGAGCTGGTCAATTCGGAAACCCGGGTCCGCATCGTCGAGCTGGCGCGCAGTCTCAACTACTCGATCAATGCCGGGGCTCAGAACCTGCGACTGGGCCAGAACCGGACCGTCGCCATGGTGGTGCCCTTCGATCCCCAGACCCGACAGCACCTGTCCGATCCGTTCTTCCTGAGTCTGATCGGCAGCGTGGCCGACGCGCTGACCGGACAGGGCTACGACATGCTGCTGTCGCGGCTGGATGCCGATCGTCTCGATGGGGCGATGGCGCTCTATGAAAGTGGACGGGCCATCGGTGTGGTGCTGATCGGCCAGTGGCGGCATCACGATCAGCTCAACGAGATGGCCGTACGGGGCATGCCGATGGTGGTCTGGGGCGGGCAGTTGCCGCAGCAGGCCTACGCGACGGTCGGCAGCGACAACTTCGAGGGGGGGCGACTGGCCACCCGTCATCTGCTGGATCAGGGCTGCCGCCGCATCGCCTTCGTGGGCGACCCGCTGCTGCCTGAAATCGGCCTGCGCCACGCCGGCTATCTGCGGGCTCATGAAGAGCTGGGACTCACGGTCGACCCGGTGTTGTGCCGCAGCGTGCCCTTTGTCACCGACGAGATTCGGGCTGACGCCGATCTGATGGTGCGCAGCGGCGTGGCGGTGGATGGCGTCTTTGCCAGCAGCGACTTGTCTGCGATGACGGTCATCCTGGCCTTGAACCGGGCCGGGCTGCGTGTGCCGCAGGACGTGCGGGTGGTCGGCTACGACGACATCGTGCTGGCCAGTCATTTTCATCCGGCCCTCAGCACGGTCAGCCAGCCGATCGAGGCGGCAGGGCAATTGCTGGTGCAGGAGCTGCTCAGCCAGCTGCAGGGGCATTCGCCCTGTTCAAGGCTGCTGCCGACCCCGCTGATGATTCGCCAGAGTTCGACGACGGACTGAGGCGTCATCCGGTCCGCCCGGGCGGACCATGCATCCGGCGATGCGCGGGCCCCACAGTGTCAGGGAGTTGTCAACTCGGTGCCAGCTTGGAGCCTGACACTCCGGCCTCCCTGAGGCTGAACTGCGCGCATGCCGATGACCACCGTCACCGAGATCTACCACCAGACCCTGGCCGAACGGGGCTATCAGGCCGATCCGGCGCAGCTGCGTGCCGTGGCGGCGCTGCAGCGCTGTCAGGACGAATGGGCTGCCTACAAGGCGCGTCGCAACAATGCGCTGACCAAGATGCTGGTGCGACCGCCGCTGCCGCGCGGCGTCTATATGTACGGTGGTGTCGGGCGCGGCAAGAGCTTCCTGATGGACAGCTTCTTTCACGCGGTACCGCTGGTGCGCAAGACGCGCCTGCATTTCCACGAATTCATGCGCGAGGTGCACCGCGAGTTGCAGGAACTCAAGGGCATTCAGAACCCGCTCGACGAACTCGGCAAGCGCATCGCGCGGCGCTTCCGGCTGATCTGCTTCGACGAGTTTCACGTTGCCGACGTGACCGACGCGATGATCCTGCACCGGCTGCTCGATTCGATGTTCGCCAACCGGGTCTCGATCGTCACGACCTCCAACTTTCATCCCGACGGGCTGTATCCGAACGGTCTGCACCGCGACCGCATCCTGCCCGCGATCGAGTTGCTCAAGGCCAAGCTGGAGGTGATCAACGTTGACAACGGCACTGACTACCGGCGCCGCACCCTGCAGCACGTTCAGCTCTATCACACGCCGCTGGGCGAGCCGGCCGACACGGCGATGACCCGGGCGTTCGAGGAGCTGGCCGAAACCCGCGATGAATCGGCGGTGCTGCACATCGAAAACCGCGTGATCCATGCCCGCCGCAAGGCTGGCGGGGTGGTGTGGTTTGACTTCAAGCAGCTGTGCGGCGGCCCGCGTTCACAAAACGATTATCTGGAGCTGGCCAGCCAGTTCCACACCCTGCTGCTGTCGAATGTGCCGGTGATGCCACCCAAGCTGGCCTCGGAGGCGCGGCGCTTTACCTGGTTGGTCGACGTGCTCTATGACCGCCGGGTCAAGCTGATCCTGTCGGCGCAAGTGCCGGCCGAAGAGCTCTATACCGAAGGGCCGCTGGCGCACGAGTTCCCGCGCACCGTTTCGCGGCTCAACGAGATGCAGTCACAGGAATTTCTCTCGCTGCAACGGCGCGACGTCGATACGTCCCTGACCTGAGCGCGGAATCAGGCGATCGCGTCGATGCGCACCAGCGCCAAGGAGAGGTTGTCACCACCGCCCCGGGCGCGCTGACGGGCCTTGCTGATCAGCATCTTGCTGGCGTCGCTGGGCTTGAGCGCGT
>DALYHR010000282.1:0-3277 GCA_031970775.1 Burkholderiaceae bacterium
CAGCCAACTCGACGCCCCGAGCGGCCGCTACTTCGGGCTTGAGGCGCAATTGAATCGTGCGGACGCCGGCGCGGGCCACCCGCTCGACCCACTCGGCGCTATCGACGATCACATACAGATCCAGCCCAGCTTCCGAGGCAAATGCGACCGGTGGCGTGAGCCACTGCGCCAGCCCCAGACCCGGCTGCAGCGAGCTTGCCGGCACAAAACGCGGCAGATTGCGGCCATCGGTCGCAAAGCCGCTGCTCGGGCACACCGGCCCGGCCCCCTGCCCGGCGGCATAGCCCTGACGCAGCGCCTCCGTAGTCGCCATCTTGGCGAGCACGGCGGCATCGGCCTGACAAAACCCACTCGCCAGCGCTGAGGCCAGCGTCGAGGCAAACACACAGCCGGTGCCGTGGTTGTGAGTCGTCTCCAGCCGTGGTGACAGCAGTGCGCCTTCGGTCTGCGGACACAGCAGCCAGTCGATGCACCAACGCTGCCCGGCGGCGTCCTGTGGGCTGTCCCCGCCGGTGATCACCACCGTGGTCGGCCCCAGGGCTTGCAGCCGCCGCGCCAGATCGGGCAAATCATCGGGCACAACGTCCGCAGAGAGATTTTCAGAGCCCCCGAGCAGCCAGGCCGCTTCGGCACGATTGGGGGTGATCACATCGGCCAGCGGCAGCAGTTCATAGAGCATGGCACGGCGCAGCGCCTCGCCGCCGAACTCCGCCCCGGTGCTGGCGCGCCGCAAGGGGTCAACCACCAGCGCAACCGGCTCGCGCCCTGCCGCCTGATCAGCGGCCCGCAGCGCTCGCACCCGCTGCGCCAGCTGCCGCACCCGCTCGGCATCGGCGATCAGCCCGGTCTTGATGACACGGGGAGGCAGATCCGATTGCAAGGCATCGAGTTGCGCGTCGAACAGACCGGCCGAAACCGGCTCGATGAGCGTGACCGCCTGCGAGTTCTGCGCCGTCACCGAGGCAATCACAGTGCAGCCGTGCACCCCGCCAAAGGCTTCAAAGGCTTTCAGATCGGCCTGCAGACCTGCGCCGGCGCCGCTGTCGCTGCCGGCCACGCTCCAGACCACCGGACGGGTTACTGGGCGAGTCATCGCCGACGTCACAGCAGGAAGGGTCGGGCATCGACCGGGGTGCTGGCCACCGCCATGTCCTGCGGCGCGATCAGGCCGGCTTCGTAGCCCATCCGGCCGGCCTCGATGGCGCGGCGGAAGGCCAGCGCCATCTTCACCGGGTCATGGGCCTGCGCCACTGCCGAATTGAGCAGCACGCCATCAAAGCCCATCTCCAGCGCCTGCGCAGCGTGCGAGGGCAGACCGATGCCAGCATCGACGATCAGCGGCACGCCGGGCAGGCGCGCGCGCAGGGTGCGCAGCGCAAAGGGGTTGATCAGGCCCTGCCCCGAGCCGATCGGCGCCCCCCAGGGCATCAGGATGCGGCAGCCAGCATCGAGCAGGCGGCGGCAGGTGACCAGATCATCGGTGCAGTACGGAAAGACCTCGAAGCCCTCGCGCACCAGCTCGGCTGCCGCCTCAACCAGCTCGACCGGGTCGGGCTGCAGGGTGTGCTCGTCGCCGACCACTTCGAGCTTGATCCAGTTTGTGCCCAGCATCTCGCGCGCCATCTGCGCCAGAGTGACCGCCTCGCGGGCACTGCGGCAGCCGGCGGTGTTGGGCAGCAGCCGCGCACCGCTGGCGCGGATCACCTCGATGAAGCCGTTGTCGGCCGCCCCACCGGCGAGCTGCCGGCGCAGGCCCATCGTCACGACCTCGGCACCGGAGACGCGAATCGCCTCCTGCAGCACCATCGGGCTCGGATAGCCCGCAGTGCCGAGCAAAAAGCGGCTGTTCAGCGTCACGCCGCCGACGGTCCAGGAATCAACACGAGGTTCAGGCATAGAAAGCGTCATGCGAGGAATTCCGGTTGGAAAGGCGATTGCGACGGCGATCAACCGCCCACGATGGGCTGAAAGCCGGTCACGCTGTCGCCCTCAGACAGCGCGCAGCTGCCACGCTGTCCGCGCGGCACAAAACGGCCGTTGACCGCCGTGGCCACGCTCTCGGGCGCCAGCCCGGCCAGATCGAGCAGATCAGCCAGGGTCGGCAGCTCACCGTCCCTTGCAGTCAATTCATAGGGCTTGCCGTTCAGGGTCACGCGCAAGGGGTTCGGGGTCATCAAAACACCTCCGCCAGCGCCCGCTCGACCAGCGCCGGGCCGATCAGCCAGCCGTGGCGGAACAGCCCGTTGATGCGCGTGAGCCGCGCGGACTGCTCGATCAGCGGCAGGTTGTCGGGCAGCGCCGGGCGCAGATTCGACTCGGTCCAGATCACCCGCGCCTCGGCCAGTTCCGGGATCACGCTGTGTGCTGCCGCCAGCAGTTCGACGGAGGTGCGCAGGCTGACCGGCGAGCGGTCTTCGCTTTCGATCTCGGACGCACCGATGACGATGCGCTCGCCCGGCCGCGGCACCATGTAGACGCGGTGGCGCGGATGCAGCAGCCGCACCGGACGGTTCAACACCACGCCGGGGGTGTGCAGCCAGAACACCTCGCCGCGCACCCCACGCATCGGCAGGGCCGGTCGGGCACCGACACCGCGCACATCGAAGACATGGTCGAAGGCTTCGCCGTCGATCGAGCCGGAGTCCACCGCCTTGACCTCCCGGCCCCAGACGAACCGTGCACCAAGCCGTTCAGCCCCAACTGCCAACGCTTCCAGCACCGCGACCGTATGGATATGGCCTTCGCCATCGAGCTGCCAGGCCAGCAGGCTGCGGGCCAGCGCGGGTTCGGCCTGAGCCAGCTGCGCAGTCTCCAGCGCGCGCGGCAGCCGGTCGGGCACCTTGGTGCTGATCAGCGTCAGCAGCCGCTGCGCGCTGCCGCGGTCAGCACCATGGGCGACCAGCAGGCTGCCCTGCCGGCTCATCGCCCCGTCGACCAACCCGGCCAGGACGGCATCGCCCTGATCCCGCGCCAGACCCAGCAGCGCTTCGAGGTGCTGCGGCCACAGTTCCAGCGTGCGCCAGCCCAGTCCTGCCACCTCCAGATTGGCGCATTCCAGCTCGGCCAGCGGGCTGAGCATGCCAGCGGCGGTAAAGCCCGCCGCCCGCGGCCGCGAAGCGTCCGACGACCAGCCAGCCCCGAGCGCCGGATCGAACACCGTCACCTGATGGCCCTTCGATACCAGCTGCCAGGCCAGCAGTCGGCCCAGCACGCCGGCCCCGGCGATGCCGATCCTCATGGCACCACTCATCGCACTCATGGCCGTGTCCCGTCAGGT
>DALYHR010000283.1:0-3224 GCA_031970775.1 Burkholderiaceae bacterium
GCCGGTGCAGGACATGCGCCGCATCGACGAAGTCGGCATGCGCGAGGTGATGCGCACCGCGCTCGACGGGCTCGCCCCGGACACTCATCTGCACCTCAGCCTCGACGTCGATTTTCTCGACCCGGACATCGCGCCAGGGGTCGGCACCCCGGTGCGCGGTGGCCCCACCTATCGCGAAGCGCAGCTGTGCATGGAGATGATTGCCGACAGCGGCTGCCTGGGCTCGCTCGATCTGGTCGAGCTCGACCCCTCCCGCGACACCGCCAACCGCAGCGCCGAGCTGGTGGTCGATCTGGTCGAAAGCCTGTTCGGCAAGAACACGCTGATGCGGGCCTGAATCAACTCGCCAGTTTGTGCAGCCGCTCCAGCGCGGCTTCCAGCGTCTCGACCTTCTTGGCAAAGCACAGCCGGATCACCCGGCGCAGCGGATCGGGCCGGGCTTCAAAGGCTGAGAGCGGAATCGCAGCGACGCCGATTTCGCTGGTCAGCCAGCGGCAAAAGGCGTCTTCGTCGAGCCGGGCCTGCGGGATCGGCAGACGACCGTAATCGACGCATTGAAAGTACGTGCCTTCGCAGGGCAGCAGGCGCAGGCCCTGGGCGAGCAGCGGGTGCAGGCCGGTGCGGAACAGGTCGCGGCGCTGCTGATAAAAGCCCGCCACTTCACGCAGCGCCTGGGGCTGAACGGTCATGAACTGCGACAGAGCTCGCTGCATCGGCGTGTTGACGGTAAAGACGTTGAACTGATGCACCTTGCGGAATTCCGCCATCAGCGCGGCCGGGGCGGCCACGGCGCCGACCTTCCAGCCGGTGACGTGGAAGGACTTGCCGAAACTGCTGATGCGCAGCGCCCGCTCGGCCAGCGTCGGCCAGTCGGCCACGCTTTGATGCGGTGCCCCGTCGAAGACCATCGTTTCATAGACCTCGTCGGCGATCACGATCACCCCGGTCGGTGCCAGCAGGGCTGCCAACCGGCGCATCTCGGCAGCGGTCCAGACCTGGCCGGTCGGGTTGTGCGGCGTGTTGAGGATCAGCGCGCGGGTGCGCGGACTCAAGTGCGCCGCGACGGCGTCGAGATCGGGCCGGCCGTCGGCGCCGGGCGGCAGACGGACCGGCACGCCGCCGGCGAGTCGCACACCGGGCTCGTAGCTGTCGTAGGCCGGGTCGAGCAGGATCACCTCGTCGCCCGGATGCACCACCGCCAGCAGCGCGGTCAGGATCGCCTGGGTGGCCCCAGCCGTGATGGTGATTTCCTCGCCCGGGTCGTAGCGGCGGCCGTGCCGTTGCTCGATCGACTCGGCCACCGCCTCGCGCAGCTCGGGTAGCCCGGCCATCGGCGGGTACTGGTTATGCCCTTCGGCCATCGCCCGGGTCACTTCGGCCAACAGCAGCGGGTCGGGGTCGAAATCCGGAAAACCCTGTCCGAGATTGACCGCCCCATGCTGCCGGGCCAGCGCCGACATCACTGTGAAGATCGTCGTGCCGACGTTGGGTAAGCGGCTGTGCAGGTGGTCACTCAGGCTGAAGGAGGGGCGGTGGATCGTCATGAGGTCACAGGTCGTAGCCCGGGGCCGAACCTTGTCCGGCCTGCGGATCGGCGAGCAGGCGCGTCAGCAGGGTGTGGTCGAGGTGCGGGGAGAGCAGCTCGGCCAGCACCAGCACGAACTGGCGCAGATAAGCCCCTTTTTTGAAGGCGATGCGGGTGGTGTTGCGGCCGAACAGATGACCGACCGGGCGGGTCACCAGGGCGGCGGGCAACTCGGGCGAGGCCATGAACGCCGGGTCATCGCGTACCGCCATCTCGGCCACCAGCCCGATGCCGAGCCCGAGCCGCACATAGGTCTTGATCACGTCGGCGTCGATCGCCTCCAGTGCCACCTGCGGATGCAGATGGGCCTGGGCGAAGGCGGCGTCGATGCGCGAGCGGCCGCTGAACGCCAGGTGGTAGGTCACCAGCGGCCAGGCGGCCAGATCCTCCAGCGTTAGCCGCTCGGGCCGCCCGGGAGCCACCAGCGGGTGGTCGGCCGGGAAGACCGCGACATGCTGCCAGTCGTAGCAGGGCAGGCTGATCAGCTCGTCATAGCGGTCGAGTGCTTCAGTGGCGATGCCGATGTCGGCTTCATCGTCGAGCAGCATGCGCACCACCTGCTGCGGGGTGCCCTGGTGCAGGCTGACCGAGACGCGCGGAAAGCGCTGGCGTAGTTCGGCCACCGGTTCGGGCAGCACATAGCGCGCCTGGGTGTGGGTGGTGGCCACCGACAGAGTGCCGACTTCCTGCTGCGAGTACTCCTCGCCGATGCGCTTGAGATTGGCCACCTCGCGCAAGATGACTTCGATCGACCCGAGTACCTGCCGACCCGGTTCGGTGATGCGGGTCAGCCGCTTGCCGTGGCGGGTGAAGATGTCGATACCGAGTTCTTCTTCCAGCTCCAGAATCGCCTTGGAGATGCCCGGCTGCGAGGTGTGCAGCGCTCGCGCGGTTTCGGTGAGGTTGAGATTGCGTCGGGCGGCTTCCTGGACGAAGCGGAACTGATGCAGGTTCATGAGTGGCTCGGGGCCTGGGCGAGGGGTGCGGGCTCGGCGGGTTGCCCGACCAGTTGCAGCGCAGTCTCGGCGATGGCGCGGATGATGGCGTCGGTCTGACCGATCGTGGCGGTGGCCCGGACCGTCACCTGCGGATGGGCCTGCTGCAGCTGCGTCACGAGTACCGGCAGATCGTTGAGGATGTGACCGCCGGCACCGAGAAACAGCGGCACCACAGTCAGCTCGGTGCAGCCCTGATCGATCAGGGCGGCAGCGGCGGTGCCGAGATCAGGGGGCATCAACTCCAGGAAGGCCAGCGCCACTGGATGCTGTGGTGCGCACTGCTGCATATGACGTGCGATGGCGCGAAACGGATCGGCCCAGGCCGGGTTGCGGGCGCCATGGGCGAACAGCAGGATGCCGTGCATGGGAGGTCTCCTCGATCGTAGTTGGGTCGGTCTCAGCGGTAGCGCACCAGCCAGCCGAAGGCGCCCAGCGAGACCAGCAGATACAGCAGGCTCGGTGTGGCCGCTGCCAGCCAGGGGGTCCATTCCTGCAGCAGCGCCAGGTGGCCGACCACGTTGTTGATCAGCACGAAGCTGATGCCCAGCATGATGCCGCCGAACACCTTCAACCCCACGCCGCCGCGGCGGCTGCTGAGGTAGGCGAAGGGTAGCGCCAGCGCCATCATCACCAGACAGGCA
>DALYHR010000284.1:0-3216 GCA_031970775.1 Burkholderiaceae bacterium
AGGCGCTGCACGACATTCGACTGGGCATCGATCGCTACAAGTCGGCGGTCGATCAGGGGTTGATCGAACGCCGGCTCGGCGATAGCGGCTATCCGCCCAGTCTGGAGATCCTGGTCGGCGGGGTGGTCAATCAGAAGTCGCTCAAGAAGGAGCGGATGTACTTTCTGCGGCGCATTCCGCGGGATCCGTTCGCCCCGCCCGACGGGCCGCCCGAGACCACCTGGGGGCTTCGCTCCTACGCCAGTCCGCCCGATTCGCCGTTTCCCGGGGCGGATGTCTTCGATGTGCATTCACAGTCGAAGGACATCGGCATGAATGGCATCCCCTACGAGGAATGGTGACCCCGCATGTTGAATCGGACTTTCCGTCGCTCTGAACCGGGCTGCTGCCCCCGGGGTCGCGGCTTCACCATGATCGAGCTGATCGTGGTGATGACCGTGATCGGGCTGCTGTTGACCCTGGCCGTTCCCCGCTACTTCCAGGCGCTGGAGCGCGGCAAGCGCCAGGTACAGGCCCAGAACCTCGCCCTGATGCGTGAGGCCATCGACAAGTACTTCGGCGATACCGGACGCTACCCGGACCGCCTGGAGGACCTGGTGACCAAGCGCTATCTGCGTGCCGTGCCGATCGATCCGCTCACCGACAAGGCCGACTGGAGCACCCGGCCGCCGCAGGACCGCAATCTCGGCGTGGTGGCGGATGTGTTTAGCAGCGTGCAGACCGATGCGGCCGCAGAAGCGCAACCCGGGCAGCAGGACAGCAATGCGCCGCCGGAGCCTGCGGCCAGCCAGCCGTGATGAATAAGTCCCCCCGCGGCCAACGCGGCGCCCTGTTGATGGGGCTATTGATTGCCTTGGCCATCGCGGGCTACGCCACGCTGGTGGTGGCACAGCGTTGGTCCGATGCGGCGCAGCGCCAGCGCGAGGAGGAACTGCTCGATGTCGGCCTGCAATACCGGCTGGCGATCGAGTCCTATGTCACCAAGTCACCCAACGGCCAGCGTCAATTTCCCAAGCAGTTGCGCGATCTGGTCAGCGACCCGCGCTTTCCCTACACCGTGCGCCATATGCGCAAGCTCTGGCGCGACCCGATGAACCCGGACGAGGACTGGGGGCTGGTGCGCACCGCTGGCGGCATCGCCGGGGTCTACAGCCGCTCGGAAGCCAAACCCTTTCGCTCGGCCAATTTCGATCCGCGCCTGAGCAATCTCGGCCCGGCGCAGACCTACTCGGAATGGAAGTTTGTCTGGGGCCCGGCTGCAGCGGCCTCCGGTGCGACCGGTGCCGCATCCGGCGCTTTATCTGCAGGCGGCCTGCAAGGCCGGCAGCCGGGGACGAACACCCCATCGTTTCCATCGGGTAATCGGCCATTGGGGCGCTAAGGGGTGATGAAGGGCCGTGAGTCGGTGTAGGCCGAGCCGTCTTGATCGAGAATGCCTGGCCTATGAATGCCCAGGCACTTTCCTCCTTCCTCTGGTCGGTCGCCGACCTGCTGCGCGGTGACTACAAGCAGTCCGAATACGGCCGCGTCATCCTGCCTTTCACCATCCTGCGCCGGCTCGATTGCGTGCTGGCCGCGACCAAGCCGGCGGTGCTGGCCGACCATGCCGCCAAGACGGCCGCCGGCCTCAACCCCGAGCCCTTTTTGCTGCGCCGCACCGGCGTGGGCTTTTTCAACACCAGTCCGCTCGACTTGCCCACGCTGCTGGGCGACCAGGACCACATCCGCCAGAACCTCTACGCCTACCTGCTGGGCTTCTCGGCGGCGGCGCGCGACATCTTTGAGCGCTTTGACTTTCACGCGCAGATCGAGCGGCTGGCCAAGGCTGATCTGCTCTACCTCGTCACCGAAAAGTTCGCGAACATCGATCTGCACCCCGATGCGGTCGACAACGCGACGATGGGCAGCGTCTTTGAGGAGCTGATTCGCAAGTTCGCCGAAATCAGCAACGAGACCGCCGGGGAGCATTTCACCCCACGCGAGGTGATCCGCCTGATGGTCAACCTGCTGTTCATCGAGGACGACGATGTGCTGACACCCGGCAACGCCGTGGTGCGCACCATCTACGACCCCACCGCCGGCACCGGCGGCATGCTCAGCGTGGCCGGCGAACACCTGATGGCGCACAACCCGCAGGCGCGGCTGACCCTGTTTGGACAGGAACTCAACGACGAGAGCTACGCCATCTGCAAGGCCGACATGCTGATCAAGGGTCAGGACGTGGCCAACATCGTCGCCGGCAACACGCTCAGCGACGACGGCCATGGGCAGCGCAGGTTCGACTACATGCTGTCGAATCCGCCCTTCGGCGTGGAGTGGAAAAAGGTTGAAAAGCAGGTGCGGCAGGAGCACGAGTTGCAGGGCTTCGACGGCCGCTTCGGACCCGGCCTGCCGCGGGTCAGCGACGGCTCGATGCTGTTTTTGCTGCACCTGATCAGCAAGATGCGCCCGGCTCAGGACGGCGGCAGCCGTTTCGGCATTGTGCTCAACGGCTCGCCGCTGTTCACCGGCGGCGCGGGCTCAGGCGAGAGCGAGATCCGCCGCTATGTGCTGGAAAACGATCTGCTGGAGGCGATCGTCGGCCTGCCCACCGACATGTTCTACAACACCGGCATCGCCACCTACGTCTGGATCGTCTCCAACCGCAAGCCCGAGGACCGGCGCGGCTATGTGCAACTGATCGACGCCAGCGGCTTCTGGCAGAAGATGCGCAAGAGTCTGGGCAGCAAACGCAAGGAGATGAGCGACGAGCACATCGCCACCGTGACGCGGCTGTTTGGCGACTTCACCGAGGCGCACCTGGTCAGCGTGCTCGACGCCGAGGGCCGGGCGCTGGGTGAGCCGCAGCTCATCACCGGCACCGACCCGTGGCCCCAGGCGCCCGAAGGCGGGCGCCTCAAGCGCGTGCCGATCGCGCGCATCTTCAGGAACGAGGACTTCGGCTACACCACGCTGACCGTCGAGCGCCCGCTGCGGGACGACGCCGGCCAAATCGTGCTGGGACTGAAGGGCAAGCAGAAAGGCAAGCCCCAGCCCGACAGCGCGCTGCGCGATACCGAGAACGTGCCACTCGCTGAGGACATCGCCGCCTACTTCGCCCGCGAGGTGCTGCCGCACGCCCCCGACGCCTGGATCGACGCCGAGAAAAGCCGGGTCGGCTACGAGATTCCGTTTAACCGCCACTTCTACGTCTTCCAGCCGCCGCGCAGCCTGCAC
>DALYHR010000285.1:0-3193 GCA_031970775.1 Burkholderiaceae bacterium
AGCGCCCGCCCAATCAAAATCTTCTGCACGTCCGAGGTGCCTTCGTAGATCTGGCAGACGCGCACGTCGCGGTAGATACGCTCGACGGGAAAGTCGCTGACGTAGCCGTAGCCGCCGAAGGTCTGGATCGCGATCGAGCAGACCTTTTCGGCCATCTCGGTAGCGAAGAGCTTGGCCATCGCCGCTTCCTTCAGGCAGGGTTGGCCGGCGTCTTTCAGGCTGGCGGCGTGCCAGGTGAGCTGGCGCGCGGCCTCGATCTGCATGGCGGCCTCGGCCAGACGGAACTGCACCGCCTGGTGCTCAAAGATCGGCACGCCGAAAGCGATGCGCTCCTTGCTGTAGGCCAGCGCGGCTTCAAAGGCGGCGCGCGCCATGCCGATCGCCTGACTGGCGATGCCGATGCGGCCGCCCTCCAGCCCCGAGAGCGCGATCTTCAGACCCTGGCCTTCGGTGCCGATGCGGTAACGCGCCGGGATGCGGCAGTTCTCGAACACGATCTGTGCCGTGTCCGAGCTGTGCTGGCCCATCTTGTCTTCAAGGCGGGCGACCACGTAGCCAGGCGTTTGGGTCGGCACCAGGAAGGCGCTGATGCCCTTCTTGCCGGCGGCCTTGTCGGTCACCGCCATCACGATGGCGACGTCGCCGTGCTTGCCGCTGGTGATGAACTGCTTGACGCCGTTCAAGACGTAATCGTCGCCATCCCGTACCGCCACGGTCTTGAGGCCGCCGGCCTCCGAGCCGACGTGCGGTTCAGTCAGGCAAAACGCCCCGAGCATGTCGCCGCGCGCCAGCGGCTTGAGGAATTCGGTTTTCTGTTCCTCGTTGCCGAAGCCCATCAGGATCGAGCAGACCGGGCAGTTGTTGACGCTGACCGGCGTCGAGGTGCCGCCATCGCCGGCGGCGATCTCTTCGAGGATGATCGACAGCGCCAGATAGTCGAGGCCGGCGCCGTCGTACTCGGTCGGCACCGCCACGCCGTAACAGCCCAGCTCGGCCAGGCCCTTGAGCTGCTCGGCGGGAAAGTGGTGTTCCTTGTCCCAGCGCGCGGCGTGGGGGGCGATCTCGGCCTGCACATAGGCGCGCACGGCGTCCTGCACGGCGCGGTGGTCTTCGCTCAACAGCATCTCGCGGGTCTCCTCTTCACCAGGTTGACCAGGTTCACCAGGGCAGCGTGCGGCCTTCGTGGTCGCGGAACGAGCCGCTGTCGGCGGGGGTCAGGCCGTCGATCAGGCTGCGCAGGTTGCGCACGCTGTCAGCCGCATCGATCTGCGCATTGGGGCCGCCCATCTCGGTGCGCACCCAGCCCGGATGCACCGACACGCAGATCGCCTTGCCGGTCAGCGCGAAGGCCAGATCCTTCATCACCGAATTCAGCGCTGCCTTGGACGCGCCATAGAGCCAGCCGCCGGCCGGCCCGCGCGCGCCGATCGAGCCCATCACCGACGACAGCATCACCAGCTTGGCGCCCGGCGCCATCGACTCCAGCAGCTGCGGCACCACCTGCATCGGGCCGAGCAGGTTGGTGTGCATCACCTGATCGAAATCGTGCTCGGTCGGGGCGTCGAGGGTGCGCAGGCGCGGCCCGAACACCCCGGCGTTGACGATGACGATGTCGAAGGCTTCGCCGTCGATCTGCCAGGCCAGCGAAGAGACGCTGACCGGCCGCGCCACGTCGAGCTTGAGCGGGCGGGCGCCGAGATCGCGCAACTGCTCGATGGCAGCGTCATCGCGCGCGGTAGCCACCACCTGCGCACCGGCGGCGCGGTACTGGCGGACAAATTCAAGACCGATGCCGCGCGAGGCACCGATCACCAGAACGGACAGCTTGGACGACGAAGACGGCATGTTCAAACCCACTGACGGATGGCTTCGACCAGGGCGCGGCACTCGGCATCGGTGCCGACGGTGATGCGCAGATAGGGCGCGATGCGCTCGGGCGACTTGAAGTGGCGCACGATGATCGCGGACTCGCGCAGGCGCTGCTGCATCTCGGCGCCGCCGTGCCTGGGGTGGCGGGCAAAGACGAAGTTGGCCTGCGAAGGCAGTACCTCGAAACCGAGCTGCGTCAGCTCGGCGCTGAGCCAGTCACGGCTGCGGATCACCGCCTGACGGGTCAACTCAAAGTAAGCCTCGTCCTCCACCGCCGCCTGCGCCGCCGCCAAAGCCAGCCGGTCGAGCGGATAGGAGTTGAAGCTGTCTTTGACACGCTCCAGCGCCTCGATCAGCGGGACTTGCGCCAGCGCGTAGCCCACCCGCATGCCGGCCAGCGAGCGCGACTTGGAGAAGGTGTGCACCACCACGAGGTTGGGGAAGCGATTCACCAGCGTCGAGGCCGATTCGGCACCGAAATCGACATAGGCCTCATCGACCACCACCACCAGATCCGGCCGCGCCGCCAGCAGGCGTTCCACATCGGCCAGCGGCACACCGCGCCCGGTCGGCGCGTTGGGGTTGGGGAAGATCACCGCGCCGGCGTCGGCCTGCGCGATGTAGTCGTCCAGATGCAGACCGAGCTGCTCGTCCAGCGGCAGCTGACGTGCCGTCACGCCGTAGAGCAGGCAGTAGGTCGGGTAGAAGCTGTAGGTGATGTCGGGGAACAGCAGCGGCCGGGGCTGGCCGGCGGCGTCCTCGTGCTTGAGCAGCGCCAGAAAGATATGCGCCAGCACCTCGTCCGAACCGTTGCCGACGAAGACCTGCTCGGGCACCAGCCCGTGCGTCTGCGCCAGCGCGTGACGCAGCCCCGAGGCCGACGGATCGGGATACAGCCGTAAACGCGCTGCATCGGCCCCCATCTCGGCCTGAATCGCTGCCATCACCCGTGGGCTGGGCGGATAGGGGTTCTCGTTGGTGTTGAGCTTGATCAGGTTGGCCAGCTTGGGCTGCTCGCCCGGCACATAGGGCTTGAGCTGGTGAACTACCGCGCTCCAGTAACGACTCATAGCATCTCCACAGCGACGGCCGTGGCTTCGCCACCGCCGATACACAGACTGGCCACACCGCGCTTGAGGCCGCGCTTGCGCAGCGCCCCCAGCAGCGTGACGATGATTCGGGCACCCGAAGCACCGATCGGATGGCCCAGCGCGCAAGCGCCGCCATGCACGTTGACGATCTCGGGCGAGAGGTTGAAATCGGCCATCGCCGCCATCGTCACCGCCGCAAAGGCTTCGTTGACTTCCCACAGATCAACGTCGCT
>DALYHR010000286.1:0-3191 GCA_031970775.1 Burkholderiaceae bacterium
CCGCTGGGCAACGCCGCCGTGCTGCCGATCAGCTGGATGTACATCCGCATGATGGGCGCTGACGGCCTGCAAGCTGCCACCGAGACCGCGATCCTGAGCGCCAACTACGTCGCTGCGCGGCTCGCGGGTGCCTACGACATCCACTTCAGCGGTGGCATCGAGGGTGTGAAGGGCGGCGGCGTGGCGCACGAGTGCATCCTCGATCTGCGCCCGCTCAAAGAATCGAGCGGCGTCAGCGCCGAAGACGTCGCCAAGCGCCTGATCGACTACGGCTTCCACGCGCCGACGCTGTCCTTCCCGGTCGCTGGCACGCTGATGGTCGAGCCGACCGAAAGCGAGCCACTGATCGAGCTGGACCGCTTCTGCGACGCGATGCTGGCGATTCGGCAGGAAATCGCCCAGGTCGAATCAGGCGCTGAAAATGGTGGCTGGTCGCGCGAGGACAACCCGCTCAAAAACGCCCCGCATACGGCCGAAAGCCTGCTGGCCAGCGACTGGGCGCACGCCTACAGCCGCGAGACCGCCGCTTACCCGCTGGCTTCGCTGCGTCAAGGCAAGTACTGGAGCCCGGTCGGCCGGGTGGATAACGTCTGGGGCGACCGCAACCTGTTTTGTAGCTGCGTGCCGATGACAACGACCGACTGATGATTCAGCTGCCGGTGGGCTTGGCAGGCACGCTCTGGGCTACAGTGCGATCAACCGATCACGATCCACTTACTTGCCCCACTGCACCGGGAGAATTCATGCGAGCCCATCCGGACTTCAGATCGCCGGTCTTCCTGCGACGTCATGCTCATGACATCGTGGGCTTCTACGACAGCTGCGCGCTCGACCCGGCCGGGGGGTTCTTCCATGCCTTCAAGGACGATGGCCAGATTTGTCACCCGGCCGAACGGCTGTTGATCAGCAGCGCAGGCTTCGTCACCCTGTACGCCCGCATGCTGCGGCACTTCTCGGGCGAGCCCCAGTCCCAGAGCTGGCGCAATGCCCTGCAGCACGGCCTGAGCTTCCTGGAGCGCGCTCACCGCGATCCGACCAGCGGCTCCTATGCCTGGTCGCTGCACTGGCAGCACGGGCAGCTCCAGTCCCGAGACTTCCGGGCCGAGAGCCTGGGGCTGGCCCATGTGCTCAACGCTCATGCCCATGCCGTGCTGGTCGATGTGCCCAGCTCGCTGCCCGTGCTGGAACAGATCTGGTATGCACTGGAGACGCGCTTTTACGATCGCCGGGCGGGTTTGTACGCCTCGCGAATCCTGGCCGACGGCCAGCTCGACCCCCGCCGGTGCCAGAGCGTCAATCTGGCCCTGTGCGAAGCCTTCCTCAGCGCCTGGACGGCCACCGGGGATCGCAAGTATCTGGATCGGGCGGATCAGCTCGCCGAGTTGGTCACCGATCTGCTGGCCAGCCGCACCGGTGGCCTGATCTGGGAGAACTTCCATGTCGACTGGAGCCCTGATCTGGCTTACGGCGGGGAGTACGACCCGGCGCAGGCCCGCTGGGGGTTTCGCCTGGCCGATCAGATGCACTGGTCTCGGCTGCTGCTGCAGATCGATCAGGAGCTACCCGGCTCGGATGAAGAACACCCGCGCGTGCAGCGGGCGCGCGAGTTGTTCGCCCGGGCCACTCGCCTGGGCTGGGATCGGGCTCACGAAGGTCTGGTCAATACCCTCGGGCCCAATCAGCAGGTGCTGGACACGCATCGGCACCACGACGCCCTGGCCGAGGGCATTGTCGCTGCAGCCCTGCTGGGTCAGCGCACGGCCAGCGGCGCCTACTGGGACTGGTACGACCGCTTCTGGGGCTTTGCCTGGAAGCACTTCGTCGATCAGCGCAAGGGCGGCTGGTGGCGCGCCCTTAACGGGGCCAATCAGAAGATCAGCGACGACAAGAGCCCGCCGGGCAAGGTCGATCTTCCCAACCTGGGCGCCTGTCTGGACATCCTCGAAGCCTTCGAGACCCAGACCATTCCCGGTGCGCTGAGCTGATCAATCAGCTCGACTCATCGAACGAGCCAAAACTGCTGACGCTGACTTTGTTGCGCCCTTCGCGCTTGGCTTGATAAAGAGCAGCATCGGCCACTTGCATAGCCGCTGGCACATCAAGCACACGGTGATCGTCGATGGAGATAACGCCGAGACTGACCGAAATCTTGAGCGTCTGCCCCTGCCAATCGCAGGGTTGACGGTCTACTTTCAGACGCAGTTGCTCAGCAATCCGAGCAGCGCATGGCAGATCACAGCCCAACAAAAGCACCGCAAATTCGTCACCTCCCAGACGGGCCACAATATCGCTGGACCGCACTCCCTGCACCATGCGGCCTGCGACCTCGACCAACACCTGATCCCCGGCCGCGTGACCCCAGGTATCGTTGATGTCCTTGAAATGGTCGAGATCAAGATACAACAGCGCCGCAGGCTGTGACATAGGTCGATGCGCCAGTCGATCGGCCACCAGCGTCTCAAAAGCATTGCGATTAAGCAACCCAGTCAGAGTGTCATGGGTCGCCATCCAGGACAAACGACTGCGCGCGTCGCGCTCGTGCGTAACGTCCGTCAGCAGCCAGACAGTACCGCCCTTCGGATTAGCGGCATCTATCAAATTAGCTTGGATACGCCCCCAAAAAGAACTGCCATCCCGCCGTCGCAGTTCCAACTCGTCGACAAAATTCTGACCAGATGCAAAGGTTTGAACGAGCTGTTCGGTCAGTTTGACTCGACGATCACCCTCGGCCAAAAGCTTTTCGGGTGCCAAGGCCATGATCTCATCAACCGGGTAACCCAATAAACGAGCCCAACCATTACTGACCAAATCGAATCGGCCATTGCGCGTTAAAGCAATACCAATCGGCGCAGAGCGCAAAACGTCATCCAACTTTCGTAGCTTGTGAGCAGCAAACCAACGGGTTACTGCAGAACCGCAGGTGATGGCGCCAGCGATAAACAAACCAACAACTGGGGTTACTGAACCTCCTGATACCGCAATTACGCCAAAGGCTGACAAAAGAGCAACACACGCACCAACAAAACCTGAATCAAATATGAAGGTCTTGAGTACCCCCCCCCCCCCCCGAGATTGATATAAATCAATAATCATGCCACCTCCTCATCAATATCGGGCTGCCAAGCGCACGAATCTACCAATTATTCGGCATCAATAAACTCCCCAAAGCCACTAACACGCACGGCGTTGCG
>DALYHR010000287.1:0-3180 GCA_031970775.1 Burkholderiaceae bacterium
GTCACCACGTCCAGCCCGAAGGCGCGGATCGAGGCGGTGTCGTCGCCAAAGCTTTGCAGCCGCAGCCGAATCCAGCGCGGAATCTCCGCGCCGCAGGCGTCGGCAAAACGCACAATGCCGCCGGAGTTGAGGATCGGCATGATGCCGGGCACCACCGGGATATCGACGCCGAGTGCAGCCACGTCATCGACGAAGCGGAAGTAGGCGTCGGCGTTGAAGAAGAACTGCGTGATCGCCGAATTGGCCCCGGCGTGCGCCTTGGCGGCAAAGGCCTGCAGGTCGGCCTGCGGGCTTTTGGCCTGTGGGTGCATCTCGGGGTAGGCCGCCACTTCGATGTCGAAGTGATCGCCGGTCTCGGCGCGGATGAACGCCACCAGATCGGAGGCGTAGCGGAACTCGCCAAACCCCCCACCGGTGCCGCTGGGCAGGTCGCCGCGCAGCGCGACGATGCGGCGCATGCCCATCGCCTTGAACTGCTGCAGGCGCTCTCGCACCGAATCGCGTGTCGCGCCGACGCAGGTGAAGTGCGACGCGCCCTGCTGACCCTCGTCGAGGATCGCCTGCACGGTGGCCAGCGTGCCGTCCTGCGTGCTGCCGCCGGCCCCATAGGTGACCGAGCAGAACTGCGGCTTGAGCGCGTACAGCTCCTGCCGGGCGGCGGCGAGCTTGGTCGCGCCATCGACCGTCTTGGGCGGGAAGAATTCCAGGCTCAGCGGCAGGCGGATGGCGTTGGGATGAGTCGTCATGTCGGGGTTCCTTGGGCCACTTTCTTGGCTGCTGCGGCCGTCTTCTTGGCCGGAGCCTTTTTCGCGGCAACCTTCTTTGCGGCGGCCTTCTTCGCGGGCACCTTTTTGGCTGCCGCCTTTTTCGCAACGGGTTGGGCCACGAGCGCGGGGTTGAGCCGGGCGTGCAGGAAGAACTCGCGGTTGCCGTCGCCGCCGGTGATCGGGCTGTCCAGCCAGTTCAGCACTTCCAGACCGAGTTCGGCGCAGGTGCTGCGCAGGCGCTGTTCGACGCGGCCGTACGAGGCTTCGTCCTTGACCAGCCCGCCCTTGCCGATGTCGGCCGGCTGCAGCTCGAACTGCGGCTTGACCAGCAGCAGCAGCTGGCCGTTGGGCTGGAGCAGCGGCACCAGCGCCGGCAGCACCAGGGTCAGCGAGATGAAGGACAGGTCGCCGACGACGAGCTCGAAGTTCGTCTCGATCACCGTGTCAGCAAACTCGGCCTTGCGGCGGCGCTCCCGGGGCAGGGTGCCGGCCTTCTCGGCCTTGGTGCGCTCGCTGCGCTGCGCCTTGAAGGCTTCGATTTCGTGGTCCTTGGCGTCGTCGCTGTCGTCGTAGTCCTCGTCGACCACGCCGCCGTTGCGCATCCAGGCGTAGGGGGCGACCGGCTGGGTGTCGTTGTCCTCTTCCTCCTCGATCAGCTCGCTGATCGCCTCTTCCCAGGCTTCGGCCAGGGCTTCGGGGGTCAGTGCGCGGGCGTTGAGGCCTTCGAGGCAGACCACGCGGGCGTCGGCGCGCAGCTGCGGGTGCAGCTGATCGTGACCGACATCGACGCCGACCACGCGCCGGGCCCCGGCGGCCAGCAGGCAGTGGGTGAAGCCGCCCGTCGACTGACCGACGTCCAGGCAGTGCATGCCCTGCGCGCTCAGCCCGAGCTGCGTCATCGCACCTTCGAGCTTCAGACCGCCGCGCGAGACGAAGCGCGCCTCAGCCTCGTCGAGCAGACGCAGCTCGGCGCAGGACGGGACCTCGTCGCCGTTCTTGAGCACCTTTTTCCAGGGCGCTAGCGGCCCCAGGCGCCATTCGACGCCCGAGGCGATCAGGCGCTGGGCCTGCGAGCGGGTGGCGGCGTGGCCGCTCTCCACCAGAAAGATGTCAGCACGCATGGCGACTCGGCTTTAGTAGCGGTAGGTGTCGGGCTTGTAGGGGCCCTGCTTGGGCACGCCGATGTAGGCGGCCTGCTCGTCGCTCAGCTCGGTCAGCATCGCGCCGACCTTCTTCAGGTGCAGACGGGCCACCTTTTCGTCGAGATGCTTGGGCAGCACGTAGACCTTGCCGACGTCGTAGCCGTCGCTGTGGCAGAACAGCTCGATCTGGGCGATGGTCTGATTGGCAAAGCTCGACGACATCACGAAGCTCGGGTGGCCGGTGCCGCAGCCCAGATTCACCAGCCGTCCCTTGGCCAGCAGGATGATGCGCTTGCCGTCGGGGAAGATGACGTGATCGACCTGCGGCTTGATCTCTTCCCACTGGCAGTGGGCCTCGAGGCGGGCGACCTGGATCTCGTTGTCGAAGTGGCCGATGTTGCAGACGATGGCCTGATCCTTCATCGCCTGCATGTGCTCGAAGGTGATGACGTCGCGGTTGCCGGTAGTGGTGACGAAGATGTCGGCCTTGTCAGCCGCCCACTCCATCGTCACGACCTTGTAGCCTTCCATCGCAGCCTGCAAGGCGTTGATCGGGTCGATCTCGGTGACCCACACCTGGGCGGAGAGGGCACGCAGCGCCTGGGCCGAGCCCTTGCCCACGTCGCCATAGCCGCAGACCACCGCGACCTTGCCGGCGATCATCACGTCGGTGGCGCGCTTGATGCCGTCGACCAGCGATTCGCGGCAGCCGTAGAGGTTGTCGAACTTGCTCTTGGTCACCGAGTCGTTGACGTTGATGGCGCGGAACAGCAGGCTGCCCTTGGCGCTCATTTCCTTGAGGCGGTGCACGCCGGTGGTGGTTTCCTCGGTTACACCGATGATCTCGGCGCCCTTGCGGCTGTACCAGGTCGGATCGCTGTCGAGGCGGGCGCGGATCGCGGCGAACAGGATGCGCTCCTCGTCGCTGCCGGGGTTGGCCAGCACCGAGGCGTCGGTCTCGGCCTTCTTGCCCAGGTGCATCAGCAGGGTGGCGTCGCCGCCGTCGTCCAGGATCATGTTCGGGCCTTCGCCCGCAGTGTGGGCGGCACCGAACTCGAAGATGCGGTGGGTGTAGTCCCAGTATTCGGCCAGCGACTCGCCCTTGTAGGCGAACACCGGGGTGCCGGCGGCGGCGATGGCCGCGGCAGCGTGGTCCTGAGTCGAGAAGATGTTGCAGCTGGCCCAGCGTACCTGGGCGCCGAGGGCCTGCAGCGTTTCGATCAGCACGGCGGTCTGGATCGTCATGTGCAGGCTGCCGGTGATGCGTGCGC
>DALYHR010000288.1:0-3140 GCA_031970775.1 Burkholderiaceae bacterium
CTGATGGATCTGCTCACGGTCGATCGGCGTGATGAAGGTCTTGTGCAGCAGACGGGTCACTTCGGCGGTGATGCGGTCGGCGGCGTGTTCGGCCACATCCACTTCCTCGCCGTAGCGGGCGCGCAGCGCCGGATCGTCATAGTTCTGCACCATCGCATGGAAGGCGCGGGCCCCTTCGACGATCTTTTCGCCGTGGGCATTGAACATTTCGAAGAAATTGCCTTCACGCGGCAGCAGCTTGCCGAACATGGGAACTCCAGGCGGTTTGTGTGAACTAGTCCCGAAAGCAGGACGGGCGGCAGTGTACCCGGCCCGCACCGTCAAACCGCCTGACAACCGCTCACAACCGATGCAGTCGCTCACCCGGCACCAGGCTGAAGCCCTCCTGAGGAGGCCATCCCTGCCGGCTGCGCCGTGATCAGCCCAATCGCCCGATGCGCTGCTCACCGGCCAGCCGATGCGCCCGGGAAGCCACGTCCTCGATCCCCGCCAGCTGCACGGTCGGCAAGACCTCCAGCAAGGGCAGCAACACGAAGGCCCGCTCGGTCAGGCGGGGATGCGGCACCTGCAGTCGAACGGTGTCGATCCGGGCCATGCCGTAGAGCAGCAGATCCAGATCGAGCGGGCGCGGCGCATTGCGGGTGCTGCGCTGTCGACCATGGTCAGCCTCGATGGCCATCAATGCATCCAGCAGGGCGGCAGGCGACAACCCGGTGCGCAAGAGCGCCACCCCGTTGAGGTAATCGGGACCCTCGGCATCGACCGGTGCCGAGCGGAACCACGAGGACACCCGCTCCAGCCGGGTCGACGGCAGCGCGGCCAACTCACGGCAGGCCGCTTCAAGCGTGCGGCGTGCCTCGCCCAGATTGGCGCCGAGGCCGATACAGGCCAGCGTGGTGCCGTTCATTCGCCGGCCGACTCGCCGCCCCCGGCCGAGGCCGCCGGGCGACGACGCCGGCGACGCTTGCGTGCCGGCGCCTCAGCGCCCGAATCCTCTGTCGAGGCGGTTGAAGCCGACGGCTCGACCGCATGAACCCGATCTTCGCCGCCCGACCCACCGGTGCTGACATCGGTGCCGCGCTTGCGCTTGCGGCGCTTGGCACTGGCCCCAGCCTCGCCTTCGCCCCGCGCCCGGCGCTCCTGATCCTCGCGGCGGGCCTCCTCAAGCAGCTCACGACGGCCCTCGTCGTCCGCCAGCGAGAAACGCTCCCACCAGGTGGCCAACGCCGCATCGATCTCACCGCCATCGGCACGCAGACGCAGAAAATCGAAGCCGGCGCGGAAGCGCGGCTGCTCGACCAGACCGTAGGCGGCCGAGGGCGTTCGCCGCTCGAAGCGCGGCTGCATGGTCCAGATCTCGCGCATATCGGCCGCCAGCTTGCCGCGGCCCGAGATATCGCCGATGCGCGCATCAAAGACGGTGTCGATGGCCTGCAGCAGCGCCGGCACAACCGGCTGCTGGCTGCGCAGCTCATCCCAGCGCCGGGTGACGTCGTGCCACAGCATGCAGGCCAGCATGAAGCTCGGCGCCACCGACTTGCCCTCCGAGACACGACGATCGGTGTCGGCCAGCGCCAGCTGAATGAAGCGCTCCCGGCCGTCGTGGCGGTGGGCATCCTCCAGCACGGCATCAAGCAGCGGGAAGATGCCGCGATGCAGGCCCTGCTTGCGCAGCTCCTCCAGACTGGCCAGGGCGTGGCCGGTCTGCAGCAGCTTGATCATCTCGTCGAACATGCGCGAGGCCGGCACGTCGCGTAGCAGCTCGGCCATCGGACGGATCGGCGTGCGGGTGCGGCCGTCGATCTCGAAGCCGAGCTTGGCAGCGAAACGCACCACCCGGATGATGCGCACCGGGTCTTCGCGATAGCGGGTGGCCGGGTCGCCGATCATGCGCAGCAGCCGCTTGCCGGCGTCCTCAATGCCGCGGTGATAGTCGACGACGATCTGGCGGCTCGGGTCGTAGTACAGCGCATTGACGGTGAAGTCGCGCCGTGCCGCGTCCTGATCCTGCGGCCCCCAGACGTTGTCGCGCAGCACCCGACCGCTGGCATCGACCGCGTGGTCGCGCCCGGCCAGTGCAGCCTTGGCGGTGCGCTCGTTGCCCTGCACGGTGGCCGAAGTGGCCGCATCGACCGAGGCCCGGAAGGTCGAGACCTCGATGACCTCATGCTCGCGGCCGCGACCGAAGATGACGTGCACCAGCTGAAAGCGCCGCCCGATGATGAAGGCGCGCCGAAACAGGCCCTTGACCTGCTCCGGCGTGGCGTTGGTGGCGACGTCGAAATCCTTGGGCCGGTGACCCAGCAGCAGATCGCGCACCGCACCGCCGACGATGTAGGCCTCGTAGCCAGCCTTTTGCAGCGTGGTCACTACCTGAATGGCGCGGTCGTCGACCAGGCCGAGATCGATGCGGTGCCGCTCGAAGGGCACTTCGACGCGCAGGCCAGTCGCCGGGGCCGACACGGCCTCGTCGGCGCTGCCCCGGCCGAAGATCTTGCGAATGAATTTCTTGATCATGAGAACAGGTTCAGGATGGGCCAGCCCCGCTCGCGGGCCACATCGGCAAGCGATGCCCCCGGGTTGGTCGCTACCGGATGGGAGGCCATCTCCAGCAGCGGCAGGTCGTTGATCGAATCGCTGTAGACCGCGACCTGCTCGAAACCTTCAAGCGTCAGGCCCAGCGAGCGCAGCCAATCGTTCACGCGCACCACCTTGCCTTCTCGGAAGGTCGGGGTGCCACGGATGCGGCCGCTCCAGGCGCCATCGACCTCGCGCTCGAGATCGACCGCCAGCAGGTGGTCGACTCCGAAAGCCCGGGCAATCGGCGTGGTGACAAATTCGTTGGTGGCAGTGACGATCGCGACCAGATCGCCGGCGTCCTGATGGCGGCGCACCAGCGCTTGCGCTTCGGGGCGCAGCTGCGGCAGCAGCACCTCGTCCATGAAGCGCTGCTGCGCAGCGGCCAATTCATCGGCTGAACGCTGACGCCACACCGAGGTAGCGAAATCAACATAGGCCGCCAAGTCGAGCGTGCCGGCCTGATAGTCGGCATAGAAGCCGTCATTGCGCCGCTTGAAGGTCTCGGCATCAGCCCAGCCGATGCGGACCATGAACTCGCCGAAGCTGTGGTCGGAGTCGAT
>DALYHR010000289.1:0-3120 GCA_031970775.1 Burkholderiaceae bacterium
ACTTCGTCTCGCGCTGCATGGACCAGGAAATCAAGGAAGGTCGCGGCTGCGGTCCCAACAAGGACTACGTCGTGCTCGACATGACCCACCTGGGCGGCGAGACCATCCTCAAGCGTCTGCCCTCGGTGTTCGAGATCGGCCATAACTTCGCCAACGTCGACATCACCAAGGAACCGATCCCGGTGGTGCCGACCATCCACTATCAGATGGGTGGCATCCCGACCGGTATCACTGGTCAGGTGGTGGTGCCGAAGGGCGAGGACTACAAGAGCGTGGTCGGCGGTCTGTATGCCGTGGGCGAATGCTCCTGCGTGTCGGTGCACGGCGCCAACCGTCTGGGTACCAACTCGCTGCTCGATCTGCTGGTGTTCGGCAAGTCGGCCGGCAACCACATCATCGAGTCGCTCAAGAACTCGCCCAAGGCTCACAAGGAACTGCCGAAGGACGCGGCCGACTTCTCGCTGGCCCGTCTGGCCCGCTTGGAATCGAACCCGAACGGCGAATACGCGCAAGACGTCGCCAACGACCTGCGCGCTGCCATGCAGCAGCACGCCGGCGTGTTCCGCACCCAGGCCATGATGGACGCCGGTGTGGTCAAGATTGCCGAGGTGCGTGAGCGCGTCAAGGCAATCGGCCTGAAGGACACCTCCAAGGTGTTCAACACCGCCCGGATCGAAGCGCTGGAAGTCGAGAACCTGATCGAAGCCGCTCAGGCCACCATCGTCTCGGCCGCAGCCCGCAAGGAATGCCGTGGCGCTCACACCGTCAACGACTACGAGCGCGGTGCCGACGACGCCGAGTTCCCGCTGGGTCGCAACGACAAGGAATGGATGAAGCACACCCTCTGGGACAGTGCCTCCAACTCGCTGTCGTACAAGCCCGTCAACCTCAAGCCGCTGACGGTGGACTCGGTTCCGCCGAAGGTCCGTACCTTCTAAGCTGGCTCAGGAGCAAGAAAACATGGCTCAAAAGCGCACCTTCCAGATCTACCGCTACGACCCCGATAAGGACGCCAAGCCGTACATGCAGACCATCGAGATCGAACTCGAGGGTAACGAGCGCATGCTGCTGGACGCCCTGGTCAAGCTCAAGGCGGTTGATCCGACGCTGTCGTTCCGCCGCTCCTGCCGCGAAGGCGTCTGCGGCTCCGACGCGATGAACATCAACGGCAAGAACGGTCTGGCCTGCCTGACCAACATGCGTGACCTGCCGGGCACCGTGATCCTCAAGCCGCTGCCGGGTCTGCCGGTCATCCGCGATCTGATCGTGGACATGACCCAGTTCTTCAAGCAGTACCACTCGATCAAGCCGTACCTGGTCAACGACACGCCGCCGCCCGAGAAGGAGCGTCTGCAGTCGCCCGAAGAGCGCGAAGAGCTCAACGGCCTGTACGAGTGCATCCTGTGCGCCAGCTGCTCGACCTCCTGCCCGAGCTTCTGGTGGAACCCGGACAAGTTCGTCGGCCCGGCCGGTCTGCTGCAAGCCTACCGCTTCATCGCCGACAGCCGCGACCAGGACACCGGTGCCCGTCTGGACAACCTCGAAGACCCGTATCGTCTGTTCCGCTGCCACACCATCATGAATTGTGTGGACGTCTGTCCGAAGGGCCTGAATCCGACCAAGGCCATCGGCAAGATCAAGGAACTGATGGTGCGTCGCGCCGTCTGACGAGTCTGAAGATTCCTTCAGGTCAGCACCCCGAAAGACCCGCCATGGACACTGCGCTCGATGCAACTTCGCTGAGTCGGCTGAAGTGGCGGTGCCGCCGGGGCATGCTGGAAAACGATCTGTTCGTCGAACGGTTCTTCCAGCGGCACGGCGACACGCTCACGGTCCGGCAGGCCCGTGGTCTCGAGGCCCTGATGGACCTTGCAGACAACGACCTGCTTGATCTGCTGATGGCGCGTCGCGAACTGCAGCCCGAACTCGATCAACCTGAGGTGCAGGAGGTGCTCGCCCTGCTGCGCCAGCGACCCTGATTCATCCGCACTCCAGCGGAAGCAACGATTCAACCCCCGAGGAAACCGCCGCCATGATGACCCCCTCCGAAGTCAAGGCCACGCTATCGTTCTCCGATGGCAGTGCCCCGATGGATCTGCCCCTGTACAAGGGCACGATCGGTCCGGATGTGATCGACATCCGCAAGCTCTACGCCCAGACCGGCAAGTTCACCTATGACCCGGGCTTCCTGAGCACCGCGTCGTGCCAGTCGACCATCACCTACATCGATGGCGACAAGGGTGAACTGCTGTACCGCGGCTACCCGATCGAACAGCTCGCGGTCAACTGCGACTACCTCGACACCTGCTACCTGCTGCTCAAGGGCGAACTGCCCAACCAGGCTCAGCGCGACGAGTTCCACGCCCGTGTGATCAACCACACGATGGTCAACGAGCAGATGCAGTTCTTCCTGCGCGGCTTCCGTCGTGATGCTCACCCGATGGCTGTGCTGACCGGTCTGGTCGGCGCCCTGTCGGCCTTCTATCACGACAGCACCGACATCAATAACCCCGAGCACCGCGAGATCGCCGCGATCCGCCTGATCGCCAAGATGCCGACGCTGGTCGCCATGGCCTACAAGTACGGTGTGGGTCAGCCTTACATGTACCCGCGCAACGACCTGTCGTATGCCGGCAACTTCATGCGCATGATGTTTGCCACGCCGTGCGAGGAATACAAGGTCAACCCGGTGATCGAGCGCGCGCTTGACCGCATCTTCATCCTGCACGCTGACCACGAACAAAATGCCTCGACCTCGACGGTGCGTCTGTGCGGTTCGTCGGGCACCAACCCGTTCGCCGCCATCGCTGCGGGCGTGGCCTGCCTGTGGGGCCCCGCTCACGGTGGCGCCAACGAAGCCTGCCTGACCATGCTCAACGAGATTCAGGCCATGGGCGGCGTTGCCAAGGTCGGCGAGTTCATGAACAAGGTGAAGGACAAGAACAGCGGCGTTAAGCTGATGGGCTTCGGTCACCGCGTCTACAAGAACTACGACCCACGCGCCAAGCTGATGCAGGAAACCTGCAATGAAGTGCTGGCTGAGTTGGGCCTGGAAAACGATCCGTTGTTCAAGCTGGCCAAGGAGCTGGAAAAGATCGCTCTGGAAGACGACTACTTCGT
>DALYHR010000290.1:0-3118 GCA_031970775.1 Burkholderiaceae bacterium
ACGTTTATGCGCCCCTTCGCGGCAAGGCCATCGCCGGAGCCCGAGGCAGCACCGGCGCACGCATCTTCTCGACCTGCATGGAACCGGCTCTGGTGTCGATTGCCGGCATCTATCGCACCACAGAAACCCCCCTGCCCACGGAGGTTTTGTCCCGACCCGCCCAGATTTGGCTGGACGGGGAACGTTTGATGATGGAAGCTTTAAAACTTTGAGATTCCGTAAATATTTATTACAAGATTGCTGAGAACCGATAAAGAATCTCGGGACACACAAAAAGGACGCGAATCGATGGCGAAGATCATCGTGGTGACTTCGGGCAAGGGTGGCGTAGGCAAGACGACTACCAGTGCGAGTTTCGCCACCGGATTGGCTCTGCGGGGCCACAAGACAGCAGTGATCGACTTCGATGTCGGTCTGCGTAACCTCGACCTGATCATGGGCTGCGAGCGCCGTGTGGTCTATGACCTGATCAACGTCATTCAGGGCGAAGTCAACCTGAATCAGGCGCTGATCAAGGACAAGCAGTGCGAGAAGCTCTACGTACTGGCCGCCTCGCAGACCCGCGACAAGGACGCACTCAACTGCGAGGGCGTCGGCCGCATCCTGCAGGAACTCGCCGAGATGGAGTTCGAATACATCGTCTGCGATTCACCGGCGGGAATTGAAACCGGTGCGCTGATGGCCATGCATTTCGCCGACGAAGCCCTGGTGGTCACCAACCCCGAGGTGTCGTCGGTTCGGGATTCCGACCGCATTCTGGGCATGCTGAGTTCCAAGACGCTGCGCGCCATCGAAGGGCATGAGCCGGTCAAGGAACATCTGCTGATTACCCGCTACGACCCGAGCCGCGTGCAGGAGGGGCAGATGCTGTCGCTGGCCGACGTGCATGAGATCCTTCGCATCCCGCTGATCGGCGTGATTCCCGAGTCGGAATCGGTGCTGCAGGCCTCGAATCAGGGCGTGCCGGTGATTCACATGAACGACACCGACGTTGCCGAGGCCTACAAGGACCTGGTGGCCCGGTTCCTGGGCGAGGAACGGCCGATGCGCTTCATCGAGGCGGCCAAGCCCAGCCTGCTCAAGCGTCTGTTCAGCCGGAGGTAGGTCATGGGCTTGCTGTCCTTCATGCTCGGTGACAAGGAAAAGACCACCGCCCATGTCGCCAAGGAGCGCTTGCAGATCATCCTGGCCCATGAGCGGCCGGATCGCGGGCGCGCTTCGCCGGACTACCTGCCGGCGCTGCAGCGCGAGTTGCTGGCGGTGATTTCCAAGTACGTCACCATCGATCCGAGCGACATCAAGGTTCACCGCGAGCGCCAGGACAATCTGGAAGTGCTCGAAGTCAAGATCGAACTGCCGGATGCCCTGCGCTGAACCACGCCTCTGGCCGGTGTGGCTGTCGGCGCTGGTGCTGACCGGCTGCGGCGGCCTGGGCCTGCCTCCCGCACCTCAGCCGGTCGAGCAGGTAACCACAGATGACATGGCTCTTTTGGCCAGCCGCAGCGGCTGTCTGGCCTGTCACGCCCTGACAGCTGGCAGATCCGGGCCAAACGGCCTGCTGCCGGTCGGACCGTCCTGGCCGCAGGTGGCCCAGCGCTATCGGGACGAAGCCCTGAGCGATCAGCGACAGGCTCTGATCGAGCGCCTGGTCCGCGAAGTTCAGGACGGCACCAACCCCTACACCAGCCGCTGGAAAGGCCAGATCTCCGGGCTGGCGATGCCCCCCAACGCGGTAGCAATCAGTCCGCAGGAGAGCCGCCGGCTGATTGAGTGGATCCTGCGCCTCCCGCGCCCTTAAGGCGCAGCGCCAGCGTCCTCGAGGCCTCGCACCACGCGAAAGCCAATGTCCTCACCTGAGTCACCCGACCAGCCTCGGTGTGCGGGTCGTAACTCAAACGGATTCGAACGCTTCGATCCGCCACGAGCGATCTTCTGGCCATACATCGAGCAGTTCTCCAGCCATTCCGAACCATCGTGCGGCGCGCCGCGATAGCTGTCGTGCAGGCAGTCCTGCACCCACTGCCAGACTTGGCCGTGAAGATCGTTCAGAACAAAGGCAGGCGTTGAGCCCTGCCCGACCGACCGAGCCACGTACTCCCATTCAGCCTCGGAGGGAAGGCGGTAGTCCTGTCCGGTGACTTCGGACAGCCAGCGCGTATACGCCACCGCCTCAGCCTGGCGGATGCCGGTCACCGCCTCATGGCCCGGGGCCAGACGCACAGGCCGCCCAAGTTCGGGATCCGCGTCCAGATCGCGGCAGCCGCCCTGGCGGGCACAGGCGCGCCACTGCTCGTGCGTCACGACCGAACGGCCCATCGCAAAGGGGCGCGCCAGCGTGACCTCGTGCTGCGGCCCTTCGCAGACCTCCCGGCCGGCCTCGTCGGGCGGACTACCCATCAGGAATCGGCCGGCCGGCACAACCACCATGGCGGGGCAGTCTGCACAGTCCGAAAACGCCGCACCGGCTGGCGTGGCCACCGTGATCTCTGCAGCCGTCGCCGTCTGCGCATGCACAGCGGCCCCATATAACGCGCACAGCGCACCCAGCGCCGTGACCAGGACAGACATCGACTTCATGGGCGGCGATGCTAGGGACGCGAGCTAAGCAAAGGCTGAAGCCGGGTTTACCCGATGCTTAAATCGGGTCGGTGACAATCCGCCCCATGTCGTTTCGCCCGAACTCCCTTCCTCCTTTTCCCGCCTCGCCGCTGTCCGGTCAGTCGCCGCAGTCGCTGCTGGTCAACCTGAACCCCGAGCAGCTCGCCGCCGTGACGCTGCCGGCGCAGTCGGCCCTGATCCTGGCCGGCGCCGGCTCGGGCAAGACCCGGGTGCTGACCACCCGGATGGCCTGGCTGCTGCAGACCGGACAGGCCTCTCCCGGCGGGCTGATGGCGGTGACCTTCACCAACAAGGCCGCCAAGGAAATGCTGGCGCGGCTGTCGGCGATGCTGCCCTACGAGGTGCGCCGACTGTGGATCGGCACCTTCCACGGGCTGTGCAACCGCTTCTTGCGCCTGCACTGGCAGCTGGCCGGTCTGCCGCAGACCTTCCAGATCCTCGACAGCAGCGATCAGCTCAGCGCGGTCAAGCGGGTGATCAAGGCGATGAAGCTCGACGA
>DALYHR010000291.1:0-3108 GCA_031970775.1 Burkholderiaceae bacterium
GCGCATTGCCAAAGCGCAGCGCCATCAGGTTCTGCACCGAGGGCTTGCCCAGGTAGTGATCGATGCGCAGGGCCTGGTTTTCGGTGAAGGCCGAGCCGACCGCCTGGTTGATCTCCAGGGCGCTGTGCAGATCGTGGCCGAGCGGCTTTTCCAGCACCAGTCGCACGTTCGGGCCGTTGAGCCCGGCTGCCCCGAGTTGCTGGCAGACCTGGGTGAACAGGTGCGGGCTGGTGGCCAGGAAGAACACCACGGTCTGCGCGTGGCGCTCGGCCAGCCAGTCCTTGAGCCGCTGATAGTCCTCGGCCTGCGACAAATCCATGCGTCGGTAATGCAGCAGGCTAGCGAAGGCGTCGAACTCATCGTCGCTTGGGCGCTTGGGCGAGTCGATCTGGCTGAAGCGCTCCTTGAGCCAGGCCCGGTACTTCTCGTCGTTCTGATCGTCGCGCGCCACGGCCAGAATCCGCCCGCCCGGCGGCAGCTTGCCATGCCGGAATGCCTGGAAAAGCGACGGCATCAGCTTGCGCCAAGTCAGGTCGCCGGTACCACCGAAGAACACGAGATCGAAGGACATGCCTGCTCCTTGATTGAAACTAAGTTTCATGTTGATGATGCCCTCGTTGTTGATGAACGTCAATGGAACAAAAGGGAAAATCGGAATTGTTGCCGTGATTCACGGGCTGAATCAGGGTGTATCCGTTTCGCGGATTCGTTGAAATCTGGTAATCTGGTTACTTCCACGGCAGACCGGGCGCTACCATTGACCCATTGCGTCCACTCTCTCTGCGTCCGTCATGATTTCTTCCCTCGATCAGCTCAAGCAGTTCACTACGGTGGTGGCCGACACCGGTAACTTCCTGCAGATGGCCCAGTTCGCGCCCCAGGATGCGACGACCAATCCGTCGCTGATCCTCAAGGCGGTGCAGCAACCCGACTACGCCCCGCTGGTCGACGAAGTGATCGCCCGTCATCGCAACGAGACGCTGGCCGATGTGGTCGATCAGGTGCTGGTGCGCTTTGGCTGCGAGATCCTCAAGCTGATTCCGGGTCGAGTCTCGACCGAGGTCGATGCCCGTCTGAGCTTCGATGCCGCTGCGACGGTGGCGCGTGCCCGTCGCCTCATCAGCCTGTACGAACAGGCCGGAGTCGATCGTTCGCGGGTGCTGATCAAGATCGCCTCGACCTGGGAGGGTATTCAGGCCGCCCGTGCCCTCGAGCGCGAAGGCATTCACTGCAATCTGACCCTGTTGTTCTCCTTCTGCCAGGCGGTGGCCTGCGGCGAGGCGGGCATCACGCTGATCTCGCCCTTCGTCGGCCGCATCTATGACTGGGCGAAGAAGTCGGCAGGCGCAGCATGGGATGAAGCGGCGATGGCCGGCGTCAACGACCCGGGCGTGCGTTCGGTCAGTCAGATCTACACCTATTTCAAGCACTACGGCATCGAGACCGAAGTGATGGGGGCGAGCTTCCGCAACATCGGGCAGATCCTGGCGCTGGCCGGCTGCGATCTGCTGACGATCAGCCCCGAATTGCTGGCGCAGTTGTCTCAGCCCGCCGCCGAAGGCGCCGTGGTGCGCCGGCTCGACGCCGAAGCCGCCCGAGCCGCAACCGTGCCGGCGGTCAGCTATACCGAGGCGAGCTTCCGCTTCGCACTCAACCAGGATGCGATGGCGACCGAAAAGCTCGCCGAAGGTATCCGCCTCTTCGCTGCCGACTCGGCACGTCTGGACGCACTGCTGACCGAGCGGATGCGCACGCCCTAAATTTCCCCGTCTTCGACCACCATGACCTCCAAATCTGCCCGTACCCCCGAACTGCGTTGTGACCGCACCCGGAGCTGGGCAGAGCTTCAGCGACATTGGCAGCAGGGTGGGGCTGATCTGGATTTGCGGCAGGCGTTCGCGCAGGACGCGCAGCGCTTTGCCTCCTTCCGGATGAACGCGCCCGAGGTGGTCGCGGACCTGTCGAAGAATCGCTGGGACATCACCACCCGATCCCTGCTGCTGCAACTGGCCTGTGAATGCCAGCTGGCTGCACGCCGGGACGCCATGCTGCGCGGCGAGGAGGTCAATACGACCGAGGGCCGACCGGTGCTGCACACCGCCTTGCGCGCTCCGCGAGGCGCTGCCCCCTTCAGCGATGAGGTTCACGGCGTGCTCGACCGCCTGCTCGACTATGTCGAGTCGGTTCGGGCCGAAGCCGGTACCGGGTTCACCGACGTGGTCAACATCGGCATCGGCGGCTCCGATCTCGGGCCGCAGATGGCCGTGCCGGCGCTGGAAGCCTTTACGCACCCGCAGCTGCGCTTTCACTTCGTCAGCAATGTCGATGGGCATGATCTGCTCTCGGTGCTGTCGCGGCTGAACCCGGCCTCTACCCTGTTCGTGATTGCGTCCAAGACCTTCACGACCCAGGAGACGATGGCCAATGCGGCGGTGGCCCGCCGGTGGTTTGTGGACAGTGGCAGGCCCGAAGCCGCGATCGCCCGCCATTTCGTGGCCACCACCACCAATCTTGAAGCGGCGGCGGTCTTTGGCATCACCACCACCTTCGGGTTCTGGGACTGGGTGGGCGGACGGTATTCGATGTGGAGTGCCATCGGCCTGCCGATTGCGCTGGCCTTGGGAGCAGACGGGTTTCGTCAGTTGCTGGCCGGTGCCCACGCGATGGACCGGCACTTCGCCGAGGCGCCGCTGGAGGACAACCTGCCGATTCAGCTCGGGCTGCTCGACGTCTGGTACCGCAACTTCCACGGCTTTGGCAGCCGCTCGATTGCGCCTTATCACCAGGGGCTGCGCCGTCTGCCGGCCTATTTGCAGCAGTTGGAGATGGAGAGCAACGGCAAGTGTGTTGACCTCGAGGGAGAGTCGCTCCCGCTTGCGACCTGCCCGGTGATCTGGGGCGAGGCCGGCACCAATGGGCAGCATGCCTTTTTCCAGATGCTGCACCAGGGCAGCGACGTGATTCCGGTCGAATTCATCGCGGTGCGCGAGCCCGATTTCGGCCCGCATCCGGTGCCGGCTGCGATGCAGGCGCTGCTGCTCGATCAGCATCGTAAGCTGCTGGCCAACTGTCTGGCCCAGAGTCAGGCGCTGATGTTGGGTAAATCGG
>DALYHR010000292.1:0-3107 GCA_031970775.1 Burkholderiaceae bacterium
GCTCGACGACCCGGCCGCCCACGTCCGGCGTATTCAGGCGCTGATCCTGGGCTGAGGTTCCAGGATCAGCGTCAGGCGATGAGAGGCTCGTCCTGCATCGCCTCGGTCTGCTCGTGCAGCAAGGTGGTCTGCTGCGACCAGTAGGACGGGCTCTCAAACGACGGGAAGGCGACCGGGAAGGCCGGATCGTCCCAGCGCCGGGCGATCCAGGCGCTGTGCTGGATGATGCGCAGCGTACGCAGCGGCTCGATCAGCGCCAGCTCACGGCGGTCGAATTCCCGGATCGTCTCGTAGCCGTCGAGCACTGCGCCGAGCTGCGCCTGCATCTCGCTGCGACTCCCGCCCAACAGCATCCACAGATCCTGGACCGCCGGGCCGGAGACGGCGTCATCGAGATCGACGAAATGCGGGCCTGCCGAGGTCCACAGCAGATTGCCGAGGTGGCAGTCACCGTGCAGGCGCAACAGGTCCAGAGGGCCGTGGCGCCGGAAGGCCTGCTCGGCCTGATCCAGCGCCCGCTCCGCGGCCCGTTGCCAGCCGCTGCGGGCTTCCGGGGGCAGTCGGTCCTGGTCCAGCAGCCAAGCCACACTGCTACGCGCGGCCCCGGTTCCATCCAGCCTCAATCGATGGCTGAAAAGCTGGCGCTGTCCGACCACGTGCAGTCGGGCCAGAAATCGCCCGATCCATTCCAGCGTGGCGGGGTCTTCCAGCTCCGGAGCGCGGCCGCCACAGCGCGGTGACACCGAGAACCGCCAGGGTCCGAAATGGTGCAGCGTGTCGCCGCCGAGGTTCGCTGTGAGTTGTAGCGGCGCCACAGCAGGCACTTCCGCGGCGGCAAGTTCCTGCGCGAAGGCGTGCTCTTCCCGGATCTGCTCGTCGCTCCAGCGCTGGGCGCGATAGAACTTGGCGACCACCGGGTCGCTGTCCTCGAGGTGAACGAGGAAGACCCGGTTCTCGTAGGAATTGAGCTGCAGGATGCGGCCGCTGCCGCGAAGACCGACGCTGTCGAGCGC
Organism: Burkholderiaceae bacterium; assembly: GCA_031970775.1. Classification (GTDB taxonomy): domain Bacteria; phylum Pseudomonadota; class Gammaproteobacteria; order Burkholderiales; family Burkholderiaceae_C; genus Sphaerotilus. Next base: position 1,014 of record DALYHR010000292.1, read on the forward strand.
ATCGAGCACGACGTGCGGGGTCAGATCGGTGAACGGGTGGCCCTGAGCCGGGCCTGGCGGATCAGCGGCGGCCGAGGAACTGGGGCGGTGCAGGATTGTCATCCGGTTGCTGCGGTGCGGCGGCTGCCGGACGGGCGGCCGGCCGCGGAGGCCACTGGCGGTGGCTTTGCAGATCGGCGCTGTGGCCGGCGGCGAAGTTCGGGAAGCGGCTGCTGCTGGCGTGCAGCCCGGCGTTTGGATCAGTCTCCGGGAAGCTGTCGTTGCGCATGTCCGGCGCAAAGAACGAGTCCTGGCTGTAGCCCGATTCGTACCAGGCCGGCACGCCGCTGCGGCGGGTCCGCACGGCATGAGCCAGCGTGGAGCGCCCGGCCTGCGCGCTGCCGGCCGGAGCCTGTGTGGCTGCAGCGCCACTGCCACCACCTGCGCCAGGCACATAGGTGCGCGGGGGGGTCTCGCCCTGCTGCGGCACGATGTTCTGCAGATCAGCAGTCGAGGGGGGCTGATCGCTGCGGCATTCGACATAGCGGATGCGGCAGGCAGCCAGCACCGACTGCTTGATCACCGAAGTGCGGCGCGAGGGCTTGAAGTCGGGGCGGCGGATGTCCAGCGCAGCCAGCACCCGACCGTTGTCGGCGCAGATGATGAAGCTGACATGGATCGGCCCGAGCAGGCCGAACCAGTAGCGCACATCGTTGCGGTCGACCGGCTGACAAAAGCGCACCAGGGGCACCTTGGCCAGGATCATGTGATGCGGCAAGGCCGCGCGAAGTTGCCGGTATAGCGCGCGCTCTTCCGGGGAGAACAGGGGGCGTTGCACCAGCGGCCATTCGGTCGGCAGGTCATCAGCCGCCTGCTGGCGCGCAGAGCGCCACAGCAGCGTAAAGATGACAACGACCCCGATGGCCAGGGCGATGATGACGAGAATCCAGGCACTCGCAGACATGGCTTTACCCGTTGGTATGGCTCATGGTATCCGCTTCTGAACCCGTTCAGAACGGGATGTCGTCGTCGTCGCCAAAATGCGCCGCCGGTGACGGGGCCGGGCGGGGGGCCGGAGCACTGCGGGGGGCTGCAGCCGGACGGGCTGCAGCGCGAGTCGGGGCCGGGCTGCCGCCGTCGAAGTCATCCATCGGGGCCGAGCCGGACGGGCCTGACGAGCCACCACCCGCGCCGCCATCCCGGCCGCCGAGCAGCTGCATTGATTCGGCGACGATCTCGGTCGAGTAGTTATCGCGGCCGTCCTTGTCTTGCCACTTGCGGGTCTTGAGGCGACCTTCGACGTAGACCGGACGGCCCTTGCGCAGGTACTCGCCGGCGATTTCGGCCAGACGGTCAAAGAACACCACGCGGTGCCATTCGGTTTCTTCGGTGCGCTCGCCGGTGTTGCGATCCTTGCCTTGGCGGGTGGTGGCGATCGAGACGTTGCAGATGGCCGAGCCACTCGGGGCGTAGCGGATCTCGGGGTCGCGGCCGAGATTGCCGATCAGGATGACTTTGTTGACAGAGGCCATGGCCGCTCCGGGGAATGAGAGTCTGAATTGTGGTGCGGTCCGGCGCTGCAAGCGTCCCCGGTCTGAGGGACGGACCGGACCCGAGGACGGCCGATTGTGCCAGCCCGAACCGCTCGGCGACAGGGGGCCGGCCATCCCGGCTACCATCCCCGACCCTATGACGGACATGGACCAGAAGATCGACGACGCAGGCGATGCAGCGGCCGCACGGCAGGTGCTGCACGACGTTTTCGGCTACCCGGCGTTTCGCGGGCAGCAGGAAGCGATCGTCACCCACGTGGCGGCGGGCGGCGACGCGCTGGTGCTGATGCCGACCGGCGCGGGCAAAAGCCTGTGCTATCAGGTGCCGGCGATTCTGCGGCGCCAGGCCGGGCATGGGGTGACGGTGGTGGTCAGTCCGCTGATCGCGCTGATGCAGGATCAACTTGGCGCCCTGGACGAACTCGGGGTGCACGCCGCCTGCCTGAACTCGACGCTGAGCAGTGCGGAAACCCAGGCGGTGGAGCGCGATCTGATGGCCGGCCGGCTGACGCTGCTCTACGCCGCGCCGGAGCGCATCACCACGCCGCGCTTCATGGCGATG
>DALYHR010000293.1:0-3075 GCA_031970775.1 Burkholderiaceae bacterium
GGCTCTACCCCGGACAAGACCCCGCAGCGCTGGCGCAGCGCTGGCTGCAGGCCGGAGCGAAGCTAGTGGTGCTGACGCGGGGCGGGCAGGGGGCTGTGGCCTGGCACCGCTGCGGCGGCACGGCACAGGTGGAAGTGGCTGCCCCGCGCATCGAGGTGATCGATACCGTCGGCGCCGGCGACACGGTGCAGGCGGCGATGCTGACCTGGCTGCACGAACACGACCAGCTCTCACCGGCCGGGTTGGCGGCGCTGGATGCCGAACAGGTGCGCGAGCTGCTGAGCTTTGCCGTACGCGCAGCAGCCGTAACCTGCACCCGGCGCGGGCCGGATATGCCGCGGCGGCATCAGCTCAGTGAGTGATTTACCCAACAAAGGGTATCCAACTGTATTGGCGGCATAGGTATAAACCCGTCAGTTTTTTTGATGTGCTGAAGCGAAGGTGAATAAGTCACGCACCAGATTTCTTGAAATTAATACCATGCTCATCATCAAGGCGTGAACCTTGAATCCACAAACTTCTTTGGTGCCGCGAGGTGAGCATGAAATTCAACTCCCTGATGATGGGGCTGCTGGCTATTCAGCTTAGCGGTATGGTGTCAGCCCAGGAAACGGATCTGAAGGTCAAGATCGCTGAAAATCTTCCGTATCTGGATGTGACCCATAACGGTGAAAAGGTCCGGGTGCAGAGAATTCAGGACCAGGGCAACAAGCTGATCGATGACTTTGCCAAGACCTCCCGGCCGTGCCCGCCCTTCTGCATCCACCCGATCAAGGCGGCGCCGGGGGTAGAGACCTACGGCGAGATGGAACTGCTTGAATTTGTCGACAAGCAGGGAAAGTCGGGTTCCGGGATTCTGATTGATGCCCGAATGCCCGAGTTCTATCGGGTTGAGACTATCCCTTCGGCAGTCAATATTCCGTTCTCCGTCATCAAGCCGGAAAACCCGCATATTGATCGAATCCTGGCTGTTCTGGGCGGACGCAAGGTGGGTTCGAGCTGGAATTTTGCCGAAGCCAAAACTCTGGTGTTGTTTTGTAATGGTGTCTGGTGTGATCAGTCGCCGCGGGCCATTAAATCGCTGATAGCTCTCGGTTATCCGGCTGATAAGCTGAAATATTACCGGGGTGGTTTGCAGCTTTGGCGCATGCTGGGGCTGACCACGGTTGTCCCGAGCAAGCCGATGTAATTCTCTTCGAGGAATGATCATGGCCCAGCCAACCCCTGTTTCTGGCAGCAAGCGACTCCCGGTCACCCTGTTGAGTGTGGGTGAGCGTTCTGCCGCCGTACTCGATGCCTATTTTTCCGGACCCGGCCGCAGCATTTACGCACCGACTCCCGAAGACTCCGCGCTCGTCGCGATTGCGGACTTCGATGTCCCGGAATCGCTGGCCCATCTGAAACGTTTTCAGGAGCAGTCAGACTGCCCGGTGATTGTGTTGGCCATGGCCGATCCGATGTTGCCGGGAACGGTCTGGGTGGCCAAGCCGGCCAGCCCGAACAAGCTCCAGGCCGCCGCGCAAACCGTGCACCAGATGCTGCAGGAACTCGCCAGCGCAGAGTCGCCGGCGGAGGTGCCGGCAGAGGTGCCGGCAGAGGTGCCTCCGCCGCCGTCCACACCCGCCCAACCTGAAGCCGCAGAGGAACCGGTGGCCCTGTCGAGTCCGCCTCGTTCCACGGAATCGCTGTATGCGCTTCACCCCCACGATCCCCGTCCGGGGCATCGCAGCAGGATGCCGCTGTGGGTCGGTGGAGTGAGTCTGGTGTCGATCGCCGTGATCGGCTTCATGCTCATGCGGCCGGCCGGCAACAGCACCGCTGCGATCAAGGATGCGGGTGCGACAGCCGCGACCAACCGGATCGCTCCAGAGTTGCAGTCGGCCGTGGCCTCGTCACTCCAGGACTCGCAAACCCAGTCCGAAGGCGACAAGGCATTTGTCGAGGCTCAGCGTGCTCAGTTGGCAAGCAAGCAGGCGCAGGAGGACGTCAAGGCCAAACTGGATCGTCTGGCTGCTGACCCCGCCGCCCTGGCTGAGTACAACCGCAGCGTGATGAATAAGGTGCATGTCACGGGGGCCGGCGCAGTGGCTGCCCCGGAACGGAGTGTCCGCAACGAGATCGAGTCCATCCTGTCGCAGGCATCGGCGGCCAGTGCAGTGAGTGCCGATCGCTTTGCCACGTCGTTGCAACCGGAAGCTAAGCAGCACGAGGCCGAAACCCGCACCATCGTTGTGCAGCAGGGGGATACGCTGTCGTCGATCGCGCTACGAGCCTATGGCGATCAGGCCAAGTACCCGCGCATCTTCGAGGCCAACCCGCGCATCCTCACCAGCCCGAATCACATCTTCCCGGGGCAGGTGCTGCGCGTGCCCAATACCTGAGTGCCCTCAGGCTGTGCCTTCATGCCGCCCGCTGGCGCAGGCTCAGGGCGGCGGGTTGCCCCTTGCGGGCGGGGTGGCGCAGGGCGTGGCGGATCAGCCAGCGTCGCTCCTTGCTGGCGCCGTCAAGCCAGCGTTCGCACAGGGCAAAGACGAGTTCCGGGTGGTCCTTGGCGATGTCGCCGAGGTGGTTGGCCACGCTGCGGCGCACGTATAGCGCCGGGTCGTCCTTGAGCGCTTCGAGGATCGGCAGCAGCGGCGAGGGGTTGCGCACGAAAGCCGGCAGCCGCATCGCCCAGGGCAGCCGGGGCCGGCTGCCTTCCGAACAGAGCCGGCGCACATGCGGGTCGGGGTCGGTGGTCCAGGCCAACAGGCGCGCCAGCGCGCGCTCGGGCCAGCGGATCAGGTACGGCCGCATCGAAAACTCGGCGCTGAAGCGGCGGGTCAGTTCGTACTGCGCGGTCATCGACACTTCAAACGGATCCTCTCCGCCGTTGAGTTCGGCATCGAGCCCGAACTGTGCGACGAAGCAGACGTGCGGCAGGTAGAAGAACACCCCGAGCCCGAAGTCCTCGGTGTGGGTCAGCGGCGGGGTCAGCGAGGCCAGCAGCACCTCGACGGCCTCGGCGTAGCGGCCGGGCAGGGTCGCACGCAGCGCCTGCGCCAGATGGGCGCCGCGTTGCAGGATTGCCAATCC
>DALYHR010000294.1:0-3048 GCA_031970775.1 Burkholderiaceae bacterium
GATCACCGCCGTCCTCGGGGTTGTGGCGGTTGGCCTTCACGACCATCGCCATCGCGTTCCAGCGCATATAGGCGCGCAGACGCTCCTCGATCTCGATATTGCCGGGACAACGCTCTTCCTTTTCAGGTGGAATGGTGTTGACGTAGGCGGTGTTGGCCGAGAACGGCTTGGCGCGCTTCGTCGAGCAATTCTTCGAGCAGGAAGTGCGCGCGATCATCCCCTTCGGCATCGATGACCGCTGCCAGCGCCTCCTGCCACTCTCGGGTCTCCTGAGGATCGATATCGGGGGCCTGGGTGAGGCTGGAGGAATCGGGCAATGCGGACATGGATGGGTCTCCTGGACAGATGCGCGTGATGCCAAAGGCGCAAGGGTGCTGGGGCGTCTTTTGCGTGGAATCCGCTGACGGATAGCAGCGTGGGCGGGAGTCTCGCACAACCCGAATCACATTTCAAATCACGCCAATTCATTTCTTAATATGAAATGACCTCTATCGCCCTGTCGATAATGAGCCCCCGATGAACGCTGAAATGCCCCCGTCCGGATCCCGGCCTCACGCCCGGGTGCCTTCGCTGCTGCGGCGCCTGTGCGCACCGCTGTTCGCCGGCTGGAGACGGCTTGGGCCGGCCGGACAGGATCGGCTGGCGATGCTGGTACCGCTCTTCGCCGTCCTGCTATTCCTCGCGGCCATCGCGACGGCCTTTTGGTACCTGCGCCACGAGGAAATCATGCGCGAGGAGGAGTCGATCCAGCGCGACCTCGGCCTGGTTCATCAGCAGATCCATCAGCAACTGCTCGACGATCAGGACGTGCTGCTGCACCTGACGCGCGAGATCAATCACCACGAACTGACCCCGGCCCGCTTCACGTATCAGATGGCCAGTCCGCTGCTCAATCGCAGCGAGATCATTGGCGTGAGCTGGCTGGACGAATCCGGCCACGAGCAGGCCCGTGCACTGTCGCCCAGTCTCGAGCCCGCACAGATCGAGGCCCCGGGGGCTGCATCTCCGGCGGGGTTGCCTGCCTCGGCTGCTCAGCTGATCGAGATCGTCCGCAGCGAACGCATGCCGCGCTTTACACCGCCGTACCGAACCCGGGGCGGGCAAGTGATGTTCCAGCTGTGGGTGCCGATCCTGGACGAGGGGCGCTATTCAGGTGTGCTGGTGGCTGATCTCGACGTTGATGGCCTGCTGCGCGCTCTGGTGCCCAGCGATGTCGCCCAGCGTCACCTGATCAGCCTGATCGACGAGCAGGGGCAGTGGCTGGCAGGCACCAGCGGCGCCATTGCCTCCTCACGCCAGCGGGAGCTGCTCACCCAGACGATGGCCCTGAGCCCGATCGCCACCCGGATGCTGCTGCGCGGCGAGGGCTTTCGCGCTTCGGTCGGGCTGATCGGCAATACGCTGGTCTGGATGGTGATGGCCCTGTCGGCGCTGACGGTCTGGACCCTGTTCGGCTCCTGGCGCCACATGCAGCGGCGCACCCAGATTCAGCGAGCCCTGGAGCGGGAGACCACCTTCCGCCGCACCATGGAGAACTCGATGCCGACGGGCATGCGCGCGATGGATCACGAAGGGCGGATCACCTACGTCAACCCCTCGTTCTGCGCGCTGACCGGCTTTGCCGAACACGAGCTGGTCGGGCATCTGCCGCCCTTCCCCTACTGGCCCCCCGGCCGAATCGAGGAAAACACCCGGCTGCTGCAGCAAGAGCTGTCAGGGCGCACACCGGCCGCCGGCGTTGAGGTCAAGCTGATGCGCCGTGACGGCAGCCAATTCGATGCGCGCATGTACGTCTCGCCGCTAATCGACTCGGCCGGCCTGCACACCGGCTGGATGACCTCGATTACCAACATCACCGACGCCAAGCGCATTCGCGATCAGCTCACCGCTGCACACGAACGCTTCACCACGGTGCTGGAAGGTCTCGATGCCGCGGTGTCGGTGCGATCGGTCACCCACGGCGAGCTGCTGTTCGCCAATCGCTCCTATCGGCTGTGGTTCGGCACCGATCCGCGCTGGCACGCCCTGCTGGCCGGGGAGCAGCCCGAGCCGACGACGGCACCGGTCAGCTTTGGCACCGACGACAGCGACGACCTGGGCGGACTGCCTGCCGCCGAGCTGACGCAGGCATCCTCCGAGGTGCGGGAAGTGCGCGTGCTGGCGCTGGACAAGTGGTTCGAGGTGCGCACCCGCTACCTTCAGTGGACCGACGGCCGCCTGACCCAGATGCTGATCGCCACCGATGTGACGGCACGGCGTCAGGTCGAGGAACAGGCCGCCCGTCAGGCCGAGCGCGCGCAGGCCTCAAGCCGCCTGATCACGATGGGTGAAATGGCCTCATCGGTGGCTCACGAGCTCAATCAACCCCTGACGGCGATCGCCAATTACTGCAGCGGCATGGTCTCGCGGGTCAAGGCCGGATCGCTCAGCCAGGAATCGCTGATCGACGCCCTGGAGAAGACCTCGCGACAGGCGCAACGGGCCGGTCAGATCATTCACCGCATCCGCAACTTCGTGAAGAAGAGCGAGCCCCAGCGTCAGGCGACCCGGGCCGAGACGATCGTCGAGGACACCCTGGAGTTGGCCAACATCGAACTGCGTCGCCGCAATGTCTCGATCCAGAGCTATGTGGCCCGCCGCCTGCCGCGGTTGCATGTCGATCCGATCCTGATCGAGCAGGTGTTGCTCAATCTGATCCGCAACGCCGCTGAAGCGATCGACACCGCCGGCATGCCCAAGTCGCGCCGTCACGTCGAGCTGCGTGTCACGCCGCGGCACCTGCCGGATCTCGGGGGCACCATCGAGTTCAGCGTCACCGACTCCGGCCCCGGCATGAAACCGGAAGTGCAGGAACGGCTCTACGAGGCTTTCTTCTCGACCAAGGTCGAAGGCATGGGCATCGGCCTGTCGCTGTGCCGCTCGATCATTGAGTCCCATCAGGGGCGGATCAAAGCGGAGAACCTCTACAATGGGGAAACGATCACCGGGTGCCGCTTCAGCTTCACGTTGCCGGTCGGCACCGGGGCCGAAACCTTCCAGCCTGCCGAA
>DALYHR010000295.1:0-3037 GCA_031970775.1 Burkholderiaceae bacterium
GCCGCCGACGGCGCTCTGGAGGTGGTCGACGTGCTGCCGGTGCAGCTCGACAACCTTCGCGCCAAGCTTCCAGCCGGGCTGCCAGTGAGCGTGCAGCTGACCCGCGCCGACTGCGCCGCGCTGCCTCAACCCGAGGGCAGCGTCGATCGGGCCCTGCTGTTCTTCCTGCTGCACGAAATGCCCGAGCCAGTGCGCCGCGCCACGCTGGCCGAAGCGCTGCGCGTGCTGCGCCCCGGGGGGCGGCTGGTGGTGGTCGACTACCACCGCCCGGCGCTGCTACACCCGCTGCATCTGCCGATGCTCGGGGTGCTGCGCACCCTGGAGCCCTTCGCGCTCGATCTGTGGCGCCAGCCGCTATCGACCTGGCTGCCGCCGTCGGCCCGCATCCTGCGTCACCGCACCTGCTTCGGCGGGCTGTATCAGTTAGCGGAAATCACCCGAGGCGATCGGGCATGATTCCTGGTTTCAACCCTGATCTGCCCCGCTGATGAACTCGATTCGCACTTCCGCCGCCCTCCTCGTCACCGCCTGCGCCCTGGCGGCCAGCGCCCTGCTCGGCGGCTGCTCCACCAGCAATGCCCTGTCGACGGCCTCCGCGGTGGTCAGCATGGTCGACCCGGCGGTTCTGGACCAGCTCAAGCCCGGTCTGAGCACGGTGGCCGACGCAATCAAGCTGCTCGGCAACCCGGCTGCCCAGACCGCTCAGGCCGATGGCAACCAGCTGATGCAGTGGAAGCTGGCCGCCCCGGCCGCTGCCGCCGCAGCGCAGACCAACCTCAAGGCCCAGACTGCCTCGATCCTGTTCGACAAGGCCGGCAAGATGCTCAGCCCGGTGCAGCTGGGCAAGTAAGCCCCGAACCCACCCCAACGGTCGAGCGTTCAGGCCTTCCGCGTGAACCCGTCTCTGGATCTGCGCACGGTCACGTGGATGGCCGGGCTGATGGGTTGCCTGATGGCGATCCTGATGCAGTCACTGCGCCGCAACTACCCGCCCTCGATTCGAGGTCTACGGGAATGGTCGATGCTGCCCGTGCTGCACTTTGGTGCGGGCATCCTGATGGGGCTGCGGGATCACATCCCGATGCTGCTGTCGGCCGTGGCCTCCAATGCCATGCTGATCGGCGCGCTGCTGCTCACCATCGAAGGGCTGCAACTTTTTTACGGGCGACCGTCGTGGCAGCGCCGGCTGCTGGTGATCTGGCTGCTGGCGCTGATCCCGCTGACGATGCTGCGCGAGTACCCCTTCCTGCCACAACGGGCCGGGACCGTCAGCGGAATCCTCGGCGCCCTGTTTGCCATCATCGCCTGGCAGATCTGGAGCCAGGATCGCCGCAGCCTGCCAGCTCGCTTTCTCCTGGGGGTGCTCGGTCTGCTGATGGTGGTGACCAGCCTGCGCAGCAGCACGATCTGGATCGGCGACCTGCACGAGAACTTGTTCGAAGCCTCGCTGATTCAGTCGCTCTACATCGCCGGTCTGGCCCTGGGGACGCTGCTGATCCCGCTCGGGCTGATCCTGCTGGCCTCCGACCGGCTACGCCACGAGATCCTGCAACTGGCCACCCACGACCCGCTGACCGGCCTGTTGAGTCGGCGCGCCCTGTTCGAAAACGCGACCCAGATGTTGAGCGACAGCCAAGCCAGGGGTCAGCCGCTGGCGTTGATGGTCCTGGATCTGGATCACTTCAAACAGATCAACGACACCTACGGCCATCAGATCGGCGATCGGGTGCTGATGGCGTTCGCGCACCGACTGCAAGCAGCGCTCGGCCATACCGCCCTGATCGGACGGTATGGCGGCGAAGAATTCATCGCCCTGCTGCCTGATCTGTCGCCCACCCAAGCCCATCTGCGCGCCAACCAGTTGCTCGAGGGCGTGCCCGACGACCCCAGCCTGCCTGCCGTCACCGTCAGCGTGGGGCTAGTGCATTTCCACCCCGATTACAGCCCGCCCAATACCCGCCTCGATGACTTGATCCGGCAGGCCGACGCGGCGTTGTATCGCGCCAAACACCTGGGCCGCAATCGCATCGAAGAGGCCTGACCGCCCGGCCACACGGGCATGGCGAGGCTGACACAATCAGCCTCACCCAGGCTCTGCCCGGCCCTTCAGGAGCACTCCATGCGCCCCCCCTCGATCTCCGGATTCGAACTGCCTGCCGGCGACATCACCCCGCGGCCCCTTATGGAAAACCGCCGTCAGTGGCTACAGCAGGCCCTGGCGGGCGGAACGGGTCTGGCCCTGAGCAGCTTCGGTCCCGCTGCCGAGGCCACCGTCACCCGCCCCGGCAAAGGGGCGGCCCTGCCGGGCGTGCCCTCAGGCGTGCCCGGTGCGCTGGTGATGGACCGGCCGACGGCCTACGACGACATCACCCGCTACAACAACTTCTACGAGTTCGGCACCGACAAGTCCGACCCGGCCCGGCTGGCGAGCAGCCTGCGCCCCCGGCCCTGGACAGTCAGCGTCGAAGGGCTGGTCAAGCGCCCCAAGGTCTATGACCTCGACGAGCTGCTCAAACTCGCCCCGATGGAGGAGCGCATCTACCGGCTGCGCTGCGTCGAGGGCTGGTCGATGGTGATTCCCTGGCTGGGCTGGTCGCTGGCCGAGTTGCTGCGCCGGGTCGAGCCGACCGGCAATGCCAAGTTCGTCGAGTTCCACACCCTGGCCGACGCCAAACAGATGCCCGGCGTGGCCTCGCGGGTGCTGGACTGGCCCTATGTCGAGGGCCTGCGGCTCGACGAGGCGATGCACCCGCTGACCCTGCTGGCCTTCGGCCTCTACGGCGAAGTGCTGCCGAATCAAAACGGTGCCCCGGTGCGACTGGTGGTGCCGTGGAAGTACGGTTTCAAGAGCGCCAAGTCGATCGTGAAGATCCGGCTGGTCGAACAACAGCCGCAGACCGCCTGGGTCAAGGCTGCGGCGCGCGAGTACGGCTTTTATTCCAACGTCAACCCGAGCGTCGACCACCCACGCTGGAGCCAAGCCACCGAGCGCCGCATCGGCGAAGACGGCCTGTTCGCCCGCAAGCGCCCCACGCTG
>DALYHR010000296.1:0-3036 GCA_031970775.1 Burkholderiaceae bacterium
CCACGGTGGCGACGTCGATCGAGGTATCGCCGCCGCCCACGACGACGATGCGCTTGCCGACGTGTTGCAGGCGGCCGTCGTTGAAGGCGCGCAGGAAGGCAGTAGCGGGCACCACGTTGGAGGCCACGCCGTCAGCGATCGGCAGCGCCCGGCCGGCCTGAGCCCCCATGCCAAGGAAGACCGCGTCGTATTCAGCGCGGATCTGTTCCATCGTCACATCGGTGCCGATGCGACAGTTCAGACGGGTTTCGACCCCGAGGTCGAGGATGCGCTGGATTTCGGCGTCGAGCACATCGCGCGGGGTACGGAAGCCCGGGATGCCGTAGCGCATCATGCCGCCGAGGTAGGCGTGATCGTCGAAGATCGTCACCGAGTGGCCCTTGAGCGCCAGCTGATAGGCGCACGACAGGCCGGCCGGGCCGCCGCCGATCACGGCGATCTTCTTGCCGGTCTGGGTCTCGGGCTTGACGTAGCCCAGGCTGTTGGCGATGGCGTACTCGCCGAGGAAATGCTCGACCGAGTTGATGCCGACGTGGTCTTCGACTTCGTTGCGGTTGCAGCCGGTCTCACAGGGCGCCGGGCAGACGCGGCCCATCACCGAGGGGAACGGGTTGGCGCTGGTCAGACGACGCCAGGCGTATTCCTGCCAAGGCACGCCCGCCGGCGGCTTCTCGGTGCCACGCACGATGGCCAGATAGCCGCGGATGTCCTCGCCGGCCGGGCAGCTGCCCTGGCAGGGCGGCGTGGACTGCACATAGGTCGGGCACTTGTGCGAGTAGCTCGCCTGGAAGATCTTGTCGCGCCAGGATTTGACGGTGGTATCGCCGTCCTTGTAGCGACGGAAATTCAGCGGGGCAGTGGTTACGGTTTTTTCTGACATGACCTTGTCTCCTCCGGGAACCCCCGGGTTCAATGCTCGCCGAGTCGGATCGCGGTGCTCACCAGCTGGTGCACCCCGCCGACCAGATTCATCTTGTGTCCGTAGTACGGCAGGACCTTGGTGAACTGCGCCTTGCAGATCGCGCAGATCGTCGCCATGAAGTTCACGCCGTGGTCGTCGACCACGCGCTTGAGCGCTTCCATGCGCGGCAGCGCACCCTTGACGCGCAGATCCATCAGCTCGTCGGTCAGCACGCCACCGCCGCCGCCGCAGCAGAAAGTGCGCTCGTGGATGGTGTCGGCCGCCATGTCGACGTAGTGATTGGCCACCGCCTTGATGATGTTGCGCGGGATCTCGAACTGACCGCCCGGGGTGTCACCCATTCGCGAGGCCCGCGCGACGTTGCACGAGTCGTGGAAGGTGATGATGCGGTGGTCGTTCTTTTCCTTGTCGAACTTGAGCCGACCCTGCTGGATCAGGTCCCAGGTCAGCTCGCAGATGTGCATCGGCTGCTTGTAGCGGTGGTCGAGCTGGTTTTGCAGCTCGATGGCGAAGGGGTCCTTGCCGCCCGCGCCGATGCCGACCAGCGTGTTCCAGAAGCTGTAGGCCACCCGCCAGGCGTGACCGCACTCGCCGACCACGATGCGCTTCACCCCGAGGTCGAGCGCGGCTTCGCGCACTCGCAGCGCGATGCGGCGCAGCTGGTCGTAGTTGCCGATGAACATGCCGAAGTTGCCAGCTTCGCTGGCCTTGCTGGAGAGCGTCCAGCTGATGCCGGCCGCGTGGAACACCTTGCCGTAGCCGATCAGGCTGTCGACGTGCGGCTCGGCGAAGAAGTCGGCCGAAGGGGTCACCAGCAGCACTTCGGCGCCCTTGACGTCGATCGGGTACTTGACCGCCACGCCGGTATCTTCGAGCACGTCTTCCTCAAGGCCGGTCAGCGTGTCTTCCAGCGCCGGGCCGGGCAGGCCGAGGTTGTTGCCGATGCGGTGCACCTTGCCGATGATCTCGTTCGAATATTTCTGGCCGTAGCCGATCGAATCGAGGATCTCGCGGCCCGCCATGGTGATTTCGGCGGTGTCGATACCGTAGGGGCAGAACACCGAGCAGCGCCGGCACTCCGAGCACTGGTGGTAGTACTTGAACCAGTCGTCCAGCACTTCCTTGCTGAAATCTTGAGCGCCGACCAGCTTGGGGAAATACTTGCCCGCCGTGGTGAAGTAGCGGCGGTAGACGTTGCGCATCAGGTCTTGGCGCGCCACCGGCATGTTCTTCGGGTCCTGGGTGCCGATGAAGTAATGGCACTTGTCGGTGCAGGCGCCGCAGTGCACGCAGGAGTCGAGATAGACCTTGAGCGAGCGGTACTTCTGCAGCATGTCGCCCATCTTGGCGACGGCGCGGCTCTCCCAGCCCTCTTCGAGCTTGCCGGGAAAGCCGATCGCTTCCTGGATCTTTTCGTTGGCCACGTAGGGCACGACGTTCTCCATCGCACCGGGCTTGAGCTCGGGGATGGTCGGGAATTCGCGCAGCGCCGGGGGAGTGATCGGGGCAGTGGCCATATCTCGGATCAGGTCAGGCGAAGGAAATCAGGATTTCGACGACTTACCGTCGAACGCAGCCGCCCAGGGCACCTGATGGCGTGCCTCGCGGGGGTTGTCGATCTGGTTGCGGCTCGGCGAGAAAAACACGCCCGGCGCATGCAGCAGCTTGCTGAACGGAAAGATCAACATCAGCAGCGCCACCAGGCTCAGGTGCAGCATCAGCACCGGGTCGGACGGCAGCGGTTGCAGGTCCAGCCGCATCAGGCCGAGAAAGAAGCGCTTGACGCCGACGATGTCGGTATGGGCGACGAACTTCATCATCAGCCCGCTCAGCCCGATGCCGAGCAGCAGCGCCAGCATCAGATGATCGGAATAGGTCGAGATGTAGCGAATGCGCTCGACCCAAAAACGCCGCGCCCACAGCCCCGCCAGACCGGCCACCATCGTCAGACCCGCCAGAATGCCGGGGCCCTGCACCAGGGCGACCAGTTCACCGACCGGCTCGACGAAATAGCGGGCATGGCGCAGCAGCACCAGCGCCAGGCTGAGGTGAAACAGCCAGCCCAGACCCCAGATCCAGAGGTTGGACTTGAACAGGCTCTCGAACAGCACGAC
>DALYHR010000297.1:0-3023 GCA_031970775.1 Burkholderiaceae bacterium
AACGCGCTGATGGAGGCGATCCTCGACGCCGGCCTGCCCTACACCAGCGGCCCGCAATGGCTGGCCGAGCATGTGCTGACCGGACGGCCGGTGATGGCGGTGGCGGGCACACACGGCAAAACCACCACCACCTCGATGCTGGCCTGGGTGATGGAAGCCTGCGGACAGCAGCCCGGCTTTCTGATCGGCGGGGTGCCGCAGAACTTCGGCGTCTCGGCCCGGCTCGGCGCAGCGGGCGCGCCCTTCGTCATCGAGGCCGACGAGTACGACACCGCGTTCTTTGACAAGCGCAGCAAGTTCGTTCACTACCGGCCGCGCACCGCGATCCTCAACAACCTCGAATACGACCACGCCGACATCTTCCCGGACCTAGCGGCCATTGAGACGCAGTTCCACCACCTCGTGCGCACCGTGCCCGGCCGGGGCCGGCTGGTGGTCAACGCCCGCGAAGACAGCCTGCAACGCGTGCTCAGCCGGGGCTGCTGGAGCGAGGTGGTGCGCTTCGGCTCGACCCGCAAGGACGAAGCCGGCGCCTGGCGGGCGCGCGGTGAGCCCCACGCCTTTGACGTGCTGCGCGGCGGCGTGCAGATCGGCCGGGTCGAGTGGGAGCTGCTGGGCGAACACAACCAGCTCAATGCGCTGGCCACGCTGGCTGCGGCCGAGCACGCTGGCGTCGATCCGGCCGAGGCAGCCCGGGCGCTCGGCTCGTTTCAGAACGTGCGACGCCGGCTGGAGCTGCGCGGCGAGGTCGGCGGTATCCGCGTCTATGACGACTTCGCCCATCACCCCACCGCGATCCGCACCACCATCAACGGCCTGCGCCGCCGCGTCGCCCCAAACGACCGCATCCTGGCGATCTTCGAGCCGCGCTCCAACACCATGAAGCTCGGCACCATGAAGGCCCAGCTGCCCTGGTCGCTCGAAGAAGCCGACCTGTCGATCTGCCACAGCGGCGGGCTGGGCTGGAACGCCGCCGAAGCGCTGGCCCCGATGGGCGCGCAGGCGCGGGTCTGCGACTCGATCGAGCGCACCATCGCCACCGTGCTGCAAGTCGCCCGCCCCGGCGACCACCTGCTGTGCATGAGCAACGGCAGCTTCGGCGGCATCCACGCCAAGCTGCTCGAAGCGCTGGCGGCGAAGCAGGCAGGCTGATCACACGTTTGACGCCAACGCTCCATGCGCCGCGTCCTGCATCACCTGCACGTTCTGCGCCCCGCGCCCAACCGGCTACCGTGGCGCGAGCAGCTGCGCATCGTGGCGGGCATGTTTCTGGGCATCCTGCTCAGCGCGGAGATCTGCCGCTCAGGCCTGACCCCCGGGCTGATCGCACCGATGGGCGCTTCGGCGGTGCTGCTGTTCGGCCTGCCAGCCAGCCCGTTGGCGCAGCCTTGGGCCCTGGTCGGCGGGCATGTGGTCTCCGGGCTGATCGGCGTGGCCTGCGCCCGCTGGATTCCTGATCCGGCGCTGGCCCCAGCCGTCGCCGTGGCCCTGGCGATGGGCGCCATGATGGCGCTGCGCTGCCTGCATCCGCCCGGCGGCGCCACGGCGCTCTACGCCGCACTCGGCAGCCCGGCGCTGATCGCCTCGGGCTTCGATTTCGTCTGGGGCCCGGTGCTGATCAATGCGCTGATGCTGACCGGCTCCGGCTGGATCTATCACCGGCTGACCGGGCAACACTACCCGGTTCACCCCTTCCACCAACCCCATCCCCCCTTACCGAAGAGACCCGATTGACGATGCGTACCCCGTTGCTGCCCACCGCACTGATCGCTCTGACGGGCGCCCTGATCAGCACCCTGCTGCCCGCCGCAGCGCAGGCCGCTGAAGCTACCCGCCCCCCTGAAGCCCGTCAGCCGCTCAAGCTCGCGCCGATGCAGCGCGACCATGTGCTCGACGAGATGCGCGCCCTGCTGGCTGGCTCGCAATTGATCGTCGCTGCCCTGGCGCGTGATGACATGCCGGCGGTGGCTGCTGCCGCCCGCCCCTTGGGCATGGGCATGGCCCGCAAGGCCGAAAACCATCTGGGTGCAGCGCTGCCACGCGACTTCATGCGCCAGGGCATGGCCGTGCATCAGGACTTTGACCGCATCGCCGACGATGCCGAGACGCGCAAGGACCCGCGCCTGACGCTGCGCCAGCTCGGCGAGACGATGGGCCGCTGTGTTGCCTGCCACGCCAGCTTCCGGATCGAGCCGGCCGCGTCCGCTCACGACGGCCACAGCGAAGACGACGATCATGCCGACCATGACGAGCACGATCACACCCACCACGGCCACCACGCCCACTGAACGGCCGGCGCTCACCCACCTGCTGTACCTGCACGGCTTTCGCTCCTCGCCGCAGTCGATGAAAGCCCGCAAGGTGGCGGACTGGGTGAGCCGACATCGCCCCGACCTG
This sequence comes from Burkholderiaceae bacterium, assembly GCA_031970775.1. Classification (GTDB taxonomy): domain Bacteria; phylum Pseudomonadota; class Gammaproteobacteria; order Burkholderiales; family Burkholderiaceae_C; genus Sphaerotilus. Next base: position 2,398 of record DALYHR010000297.1, read on the forward strand.
CGTTGGGCCTGCCCGCAGCTGCCGCCATCGCCGCGCGAGGCGATGGCGCTGATCGAATCGCTCACCGCCGACTGGCCTGCCGTATCCAGTGCCGTCATCGGCAGCTCGCTGGGCGGCTTTTATGCGCTGGCCCACGCCCAGCGGCGCGGCTGGCGCACGGTGCTGATCAACCCAGCCGTGTTTCCGGCGCGCGATCTGGCCCGCTACATCGGCGAGCAAGGCAGCTGGCACGACCCGACCGAGCGCTTCTGGTTCCGGCCCGAGTTCATCGACGAACTGCGCGCACTGGAGCCGCCCACCCCGCTGCCGCACCCCGAACGGCTGCTGAGCGTGATCGCCCAAGGCGACGAGGTGCTGGACTGGCGCGAGATGCTCGCCCGCTGCGGCACGCCGCCCGCGCAGGTGCGACTGGTTGAAGGCAGCGACCATGCGCTGTCCGATTTCGACACCCACTGGCCTGCGATGATCGGGTTCCTCGGACTTTGAAGATCGCCGCCGTCATGACGCCCTCCCACCGCTTGCAGGACAAGGTTTCCATCATCACCGGCGCTGCCCAGGGCATCGGTCTGGCGACCCGCTTTGGCCGCATCGACGTGCTGGTCAGCAATGCCGGCATCACCCGCGAT
>DALYHR010000298.1:0-2991 GCA_031970775.1 Burkholderiaceae bacterium
CCTGTCCGTCGTGCGGAACTGTCTTCCGCGTCATGGAGGATCAGCTCCGCGCCTCGGAGGGCTGGGTCCGCTGCGGTCACTGCCGCCAGATCTTCGATGCGCTGGAGCGTCTCTTCCAGCTTGAGGAGTCGGCCGCACCGCCGTCCTCATCCTCAGCATCCACGTCGAATCCCGCCGTACCTCCGCCCACCGTGTCTCAGAATGCTGCACAGGCCAGCAGCTCCCTGATCGAACAGGATGTGGCTTGGGCGGAAACCCGGCCGGCCATGTTTGGCGAAGAGCATCTGTTGATGCCCTCCGGGTTTGATTCCGGACCGACGACTATCTCGCCTCCTCCTGTCGCGGAGCCTGCCGAAGAATCCCACGTCCCGGCGGAGGTATCGCTGGCCGAGGCCCTGGGAGGCGAAGTCCCCGCACCGGTTGAAGCCGCCGAGCAGCCTGCCATATCTGCGCCTGTGCACGCTGCCGACGAACAGTCCTCTCCCGACCACCCAGCCGAACCTGCGACGGCGACGAATCTGACCTTCCTCGCAACGCCGGATGCATCGAGCGCTCAGGAACTCGAAGAGCCTGATTCCGGGCCCAACACCCAGCCGATTCCACTGCCCTTTGTCGATACCGCCGCGGGAGATGATTCCACCCTCCCAGCCGCAGCGGAGGATCACACAGAGTCATCGACCCTGTTTCTGATCGAGGATGTGGGTGCAGACAAGGAGGCTGAAGCGGCACGAGCCAAGGAACTGATTCAGGAGCTCGAACCTTCCCGAGCGCTTCAGCAGCGTCAATCGCTGCGCGGATCGGATGCCGAGGAAGCCGAACCGACTTCGGTCCCTGCGGACTTTGCCCGTTCCACTTCCGCCGGTGAGTTGTCGTCCTCTCGCAGCGGCAACCGGAGCGGCAGTAGTCGCCGGCGAACTTCATCCTCCGCCGGCCGTGGCTCCTCGACCTCACAATCCTCGGACGAGCGCTCCGTGCCGGCCTTTGTTCGGCGCGCAGACAGCAAGGCGCGCTGGCAGCGTCCGTGGGTGCGGGTAGCCCTGGCGCTGACCGCGATCGGAGGTGCTCTGGCGCTATCCGCCCAGGCTGCCATCCAATGGCATGACCTGATCGGTGCACGAGCACCGGCCCTGAAACCCCTGGTTCAGGATCTCTGCCTCAACACTACCGGTTGCGTGGTGGAGCCGCCCAGACTGATCGATGCCGTCGTGGTGGAAAGCAGCGCGCTCACGCGCCCCTCCGAGCAGATTGGCTACCGGCTCAACGTGCTGATTCACAACCGGCTTGAGCATGACATTGCCCCGCCGCATCTCGAGCTGACGCTGACGGACATCTCCGGAGCCGTGCTGGTGCGTCGCGTGCTGACGCCGGCAGATTTTGGTGTCACTCAAAACGCTCTGGAGCCGCAGTCCGAGTCGGCCTGGCAACTCGATTTCCACTACGACACGCCAGCCATCTCCGGCTATACGGTGCGGGCGTTTTACCCCTGAGCGTTCACGGTATCGCGCCATGGACGCGAGCCCATGAAAAAACCGGCGGGCCTTTGCGGGCTTCGCCGGTTTTTTTTGAGCTTCTGAACCGCAGACTTCCCGAAGGAAGTCCAGGTTCAGACGCCCGGATCGCAGGATCCGATCAGGCCACCACAGCCTTTTCGACCAGACGTGTCACGACCCATGCCTTGGTCTTCGAGATCGGACGGCATTCCGAGATCTCAACGACGTCACCCATCTTGGATTCGCCGTTTTCGTCGTGCGCGTGGTACTTGCGCGACTGGGTGACGATCTTGCCGTACAGCTCGTGCTTGACACGACGCTCCACCAGAACGGTCACGGTCTTGGCGCGCTTGTCGCTGACGACCTTACCGACCAGGGTACGGGTGTTCTTCTGGGCTTCGCTCATTGCGCAGCTCCCTTCTTCTTCTCGGCCAGGATCGTGCGGGCGCGGGCGATATCGCGACGCGTAGCACGCAGGACGGTGTTGTTGGTGAGCTGCTGGGTGGCCTTTTGCATACGCAGACCGAAATGGGCCTTCAGCAGATCGCTGATTTCCTTTTCGAGCGCAGCCACATCCTTGGCGCGGAGTTCAGATGCTTTACTCATTGCAGGTCTCCTGTTCCTCAGGTGCCGATGGCGCGGCTGACGAACACGGTGCGCAGCGGCAGCTTGGCAGCGGCGAGCGTGAACGCTTCGCGAGCCAGGGCCTCGGGCACACCATTGATTTCATAGAGCACCTTGCCCGGCTGAATCTCAGCCACGTAGTACTCCGGATTGCCCTTGCCGTTACCCATACGCACTTCGGCCGGCTTATTCGAGATCGGCTTGTCCGGGAAGATGCGGATGAAGATACGGCCACCGCGCTTGATGTGGCGCGAAATGGCACGACGGGCGGCTTCGATCTGGCGAGCCGTAATACGGCCGCGCTCGGTCGACTTCAGACCGAACTCGCCGAACGACACGGCGGCACCGCGGGTTGCGACGCCAGTGTTGCGCCCCTTTTGTTCCTTACGGAACTTGCGACGGGAAGGTTGCAACATTCCTTATTCTCCTTTGGCAGCGGCGGCAGGGGCTGCAGCGCGCACGACGCGCTTGGCACCCGGCTTGGCATCGCCTGCAGCGGCAGGGGCGCCATCACGACGCGGGCCACGACGGTCGTTCGGACGGTCGCTGCGCGGGCCACGGCGACGGCGATCCTCTTCCGGACGCTCTTCGCGGGCAGCAGCCGGCAGTTCACCGTTCGGCAGACGATCACCCTTATAGACCCAGACCTTGACACCGATGATGCCGTAGGTGGTCTTGGCTTCGGAGAAGCCATAGTCGATCTCGGCGCGCAGGGTGTGCAGGGGCACACGGCCTTCGCGGTACCACTCGGTACGGGCGATTTCGATGCCGTTCAGACGACCCGACGACATGATCTTGATGCCTTGGGCGCCCAGACGCATCGCGTTCTGCATCGCGCGCTTCATGGCGCGGCGGAACATGATGCGCTTTTCGAGCT
>DALYHR010000299.1:0-2983 GCA_031970775.1 Burkholderiaceae bacterium
CGTGCTGCGACAGGAAGGCCTCGAACTCGATCTCGGACGGATGCAGGGGGGTGAGCGGGCGCGACACGATCACGCGGCCGACTTCGTGATCCGACTTGGTCAGCGCCGAGTTGATCGCCGGTAGCAGCGCCCCCGACACCAGCACCGCCTGGGCCCGCGAGTGTTCGAGCATGTAGGCGTAGTCGTCGGCGGTCAGCAAGGTGTTGACCGCCACCGGCACCACCCCGGCGTACATCGCGCCCAGAAAGGCCACCGGCCAGTCGGTGCTGTCATGCATCAGCAGCAGCACGCGCTCTTCGCGCTTGATGCCCAGGGCACGCAGCGCGGCGGCGGTGCGGCGCACCCGCTCGTCGAGCTGAGCAAAGCTCAGCCGGCCCTGTTCGTCGATGAAGGCGGTGCGAGCGGCACGGCTTTCGTTCAGGCGCAGCAGATGGGCGGCGAAGTTGAAGCTGTCACCCGGCGGGGCAACGTTCGGGGTGACATTGGGCAGGGAGGCCGCTTCGGTCATGAATGACTCCGGTGTGATTGGGGTCAGCCCATTAGCCCAGCAGGGCGGGCAGGCTCTGGGTCGCGCCCAGGGCGGTGATCACGTCAGGGTGGGCCTGAACGGCGCTGCGGCGGTGATAGAAAAACAGCGCACGCAGGCCGCCGAGCTCCTCGCCACCGCCGGCGCGGCCCGGGCCGCCGTGCAGCGACTGCGGCATCACATTGCCGTGGCCGGTCTGAGCGGCCGCACTGTTCGGGCTGATCACATGGATGCGGCCGTGCCAGGGTGCCAGACGGGCGGCGGCCTGACCCAGCGTGGCCGGGTCGTCGCCGTAGAGCGAGCACACCAGCGAGCCCTCGCCGCGGGCCACCAGACCGACCGCCTGATCGAGATCGCCGTAGGGCATCAGCGTGGCCACCGGGCCGAACACCTCGATCTGATGGCTGAGCGTGGCGGTGTGCGGGTTGCGCTGCAACAGCAGCGTCGGGCCGACGCAGGCGGCGACCGCCGGGTCGGCATCGATCAGCGGAGCCTGCCGGCCGTCGAGCAGCAGCTCGGATTCGGTCGCCAGCTGAGCGATGCCGGCGCTGATGGCCTCGAACTGCGCGCGGCTGACCAGCGAGCCCATGCGCACCTCGGCGTTGCGCGGATTGCCCACCTTGACCCCGGCCAGCCGGCTGCGCAGCTGAGCGGACACGGCATCGAGCTGTGCGGCCGGCACAAAGATGCGCCGGATCGCGGTGCATTTCTGGCCGGACTTGACCGTCATCTCGCGGGCGGCTTCGCGCACCAGCAGATCGATGGCCTGTTCGCTGACCTGTCCGTCCGCGCCGGGCAGCAACACGGCGCTGTTGAGGCTGTCGGCCTCGACATTGAGGCGCACGCTGCGCTGGGCAAAGGCTGGGTGCTGGCGGATCAGCGCCGCGGTTTCGGCCGAGCCGGTGAAGGACACCACGTCGAGCGGCTCCAGCGCATCGAGCAGCCCGGCCGAGCTGCCGCAGATCACCGACAGCGCCCCGGCCGGCAGCAGGCCAGCGTCGACCACATCGCGCACCATGGCCTGAGTCAGCCAGGCCGTCGCGGTGGCGGGCTTGACCACCACCGGCACGCCCGACAGCAGCGCCGGCGCAGCCTTCTCCCACAGCCCCCAGGCCGGGAAGTTGAAGGCGTTGATGAAGACCGCCACGCCCGGGGTGGGGCAAAGCAGATGCTGGGTGGAGAAGCTGCCGTCGCGTGCCAGCGAAACCGCCGCGCCGTCGAGCAGGGCCTGCCCGGCGCCCAGGCCGGCGCCCCAACGGGCGTACTGGCCGATCGTGTAGATGGCCCCGTCGATATCGACCGCGGAGTCGTTGCGGGTGGTGCCGGAGTTGGCGGTGGAGATCTCGAAGTAGGCGTCGCGCTTCGATTGCAGCAGCTGCGCGATCTGGCCGAGCAGCGCAGCGCGGCCGGCGTAGCCGAGTTGACGCAGTGCCGGGCCGGCCTGCTCGCGGGCAAAACGCAACCCGGCGCCGAGGTCGAGACCGTCGCGGCCCACGCGCACCAGCTCCTGGCCGGTGACCGGGTCGAGCAGCGGGGTTCCGGCGCCCTGGCCGGCGACCCAGGCGCCGCCCAGATAATTCAGAAGCAGTTCAGTGGACATGGGGGATCTCGCCTTGAAGGGCTGGGGGGATGGGTTGCGGTCTTATTGACCGGTGAAGCGGATCGCGCCTTGCGGCAGCAGATACAGCACCAGGGCGCGACCGCCCGAGACGGTGGGGCGATGCGCCGAGCCGGGGCCGTAGACTTTCCACCCCGCGCCGCGGCCGTCGAATTGCGCTGCGTCGTCGATCGGCATCACCAGATCGATCTCGCCTTGAGGATGCTCATGGTGTGGGCCGATCACGGTGTTCATGTCGACCACATCCACCGAAAATCCGTGGGTCGCTTCACCGGGGCGAATCACCCGGCCCCAGCGGATGCCGTCGTTCTCGTTGCGGCACATCCAGCCAGCCTCGATGGCAGCTTGGCAGGCCGCCTTGATTGCGCTGACGACGTCGCCATCGGCGGGCCATTCGCGATTGAGCTGTTCTTCCAGGGCGGCATCCACCGCCAGGCCTTGGAGTCGGGCGGTCAGGGGTGAAATCAGGGCTTGAAAGGCTTCCGGTGTCATGGTCGGCTTGTGGAAATTTAGTGCATGTCTCAAACTTAAAGGCCCGCTCTTGGGTCGTCAAGCAATATATTGCATATCACCGGGTAACTACTAGGCTTTGCATGGACGAGTTCAGTTCAACCGCCGCGGATCCCGTCGCGCCCGATCGCGCCGAACCGGAGCTGCGCGATCCCTTCCTGGGGGCTTTGGGCGACCGGGTTCGCGCCTTGCGGGCGCGCCGAGGCATGACCCGCAAGGCGCTGTCCGGTGTATCCGGGGTGTCGGAGCGTCATCTGGCCAATCTGGAGCTGGGGGTGGGCAACGCCTCGGTGCTGGTGCTGCGCGAAGTGGCGCGGGCGCTGGGGTGT
>DALYHR010000300.1:0-2973 GCA_031970775.1 Burkholderiaceae bacterium
GGCGCCTCGGGTCGAACCGCTGATGGCGCTGCTGATGCAGGTGCGCGCGGTTTGGCGCCAGCAGGCTTGGGGTCTGGCCGCTCAGCCGCCACGCATTTGGCGGACCTGAGCCCCCTCGACTCAATCCCCTCGGGCAAACAGCGCCTTCATCTCCGGATAGCAATACACCGCGCTTTTCTGGGGAGGGCGCACAGCCAAGGCGATCATCGTCCGGGCGATGTCGGTGGTGCGTATCGGGCGATACGCGGCAGGCGTCAGGGGTGAGAGCCAGCCTGCGAGGGTGGCCAGTACCTTGGGTGTGTGCTGCGAGCCGAGGATGACCGAAGGCCGCAGGATGCTGACGACCTCGGGCCCTTGCTCCTGCACGGCCGCCTCGGCCTCACCCTTGACCCGGGCGTAACGCGGCATGCCCGCAGCGCCCGACCCGGAGGCCTTCGCGCGAATATCCGCGCCCATGGCCGACATGTAGACCATCTGCCGTACCTTGCCCGAGGCCTTGAGGCCCTGGGCGAAGGCCGCGTTGAGCGCCACATCCACCGCTCGGTGCGCTTCCAGCGAGACCTTGGCCGTGCCGGCACCGATGCCGAGCACACTGAAACCGACCGCCTCTCCGGCCAGATCTTGGCCGAGCGCCGTCACCGCAGCGATGAGCGGCCCCGGACTCATGTCGGGCACCACGACCTCACGAACCTTCGGCCCGAGCGACGACCCCAAGGGGCGTCGGGTAAAGACAAACACGGTGCTGAACGCCTCTGAGCCGAGCAGCTCGGCAACGAGCGCCTGACCGACTGAACCGGAGGCGCCGAGAACCAGAGCAGTTTGAGTGGGCATATCGCGAAGGCATGGGGTCATGAAGGGCCCACAGCATGCCTGAACGCCCTGCGGGGCTCAGATCGACATGCGCTGACGCGCTCCTTCGGCCGCCATGTCAGCACCGCGACCACGCTGAACGACTTCGCCGCGCTCCATCACGAGATATTGATCGGCCAGTTCGGCCGCAAAGTCGTAGTACTGCTCGACCAGCACGATGGCCATGCGCTGGCCGTTCATGCCGTGGTCGGCCAGGCGGCGGATCACCCGGCCGATGTCCTTGATGATGCTGGGCTGGATGCCCTCGGTGGGCTCGTCAAGAATCAGCAGCCGGGGCGAAGCCGCCAGGGCGCGGGCAATCGCCAACTGCTGTTGCTGACCGCCCGAGAGATCGCCGCCCCGGCGATGCAGCATCTGCTGAAGCACCGGAAACAGCTCGAAGAGTTCAGGCGGAACGGCTGAGCCGGAGGGCAGATAAGCCAGCCCCATGCGCAGGTTCTCCTCCACCGTCAGCCGGGCAAAAATCTCGCGCCCCTGCGGCACATAGCCCACGCCGCAGCGCGCCCGCTCGTAGGGGGTGAAGCGGGTGATGTCCAGCTCGTCCAGCACCACGCTGCCGCTGCGCACCGGCACCACGCCCATCAGGCTTTTGAGCAGCGTGGTCTTGCCGACGCCATTGCGCCCCAGCACCACCGTCACCTCCCCGAGCCGCGCCTCAAAGGACACGCCGCGCAGGATGTGGCTGCCGCCGTAGGATTGATTCAGGTTCTCAACGTTGAGCATGTCATCTGTCCTTGCTCACCTTCCGAGGTAGACCTCGACCACCTTCTCGTCAGCCTGCACCTGCGCGAGCGTGCCTTCGGCCAGCACGCTGCCTTCGTGCAGCACCGTCACCGTCTTCCAGCCCTGAGTGAGCTGATCGACAAACGCCATGTCGTGCTCCACCACCACCAGGCTGTGCTTGCCCTCCAAGCTTAAAAACAGCTCGGCGGTGCGCTCGGTTTCCTCGTCGGTCATGCCGGCCACCGGCTCGTCGAGCAGCAGGAGTTTCGGGTCTTGCATCAAGAGCATGCCGATCTCCAGCCACTGCTTCTGACCATGGCTGAGCAGGCCGGCGGTGCGCCGTGCCTCGGGCAGCAGATGAATGAGCTGCAAGGTCTCGGCGATGCGGTCGAGCTGCTCGCCGCTCAGGCGCGAGCGCAGGCTGGCGCGCACCCGGCGGTCGTTTTTCAGCGCCAGCTCCAGGTTCTCCAGCACGCTGAGCTGCTCATACACCGTGGGCTTTTGGAACTTGCGGCCGATGCCGATCTGAGCGATCTGGCTTTCGCGCAGGCGCAGCAAGTCGATGGTGGAACCGAAGCTGGCGCGCCCCGAATCCGGTCGGGTCTTGCCGGTGATGACGTCCATCAAGGTGGTCTTGCCGGCGCCGTTCGGGCCGATGATGCAGCGCAGTTCGCCGACGTTGATCGCCAGACTGAGCTGGTTCAACGCCCGAAAGCCGTCAAAGCTCACCGTGATGTCGTCGAGATACAGCGCCACGCCATGCGTGAAGTCGGGCTCACCGGCCACCATCGGACGCCCCCAGGCAGCGCTGCGTCCACCCGAAGCCGGCTCAGCCGCCAAGGCACGCTGGTGTGAAGCCTCCAGCGCGCGGGCGCCCTCTTCCATCAGATCGGGGGTCATGCGCGCTCCTCCTTCGCTGACCTTTTCAGCTTTCTGGCCAACCCCACCAGACCCTCGGGCAAAAACAGCGTCACGGCGATGAACAGCGCGCCCAGCACGTAGAGCCAGAACTCCGGAAAGACCTGGGTGAACCAGCTCTTGGCGCCGTTGACGAAAAACGCACCGACGATCGGGCCGATCAGGGTGGCGCGCCCGCCCACCGCCGTCCAGATCGCGATCTCAATCGAAGCCGCCGGGCTCATCTCGCCGGGGTTGATGATGCCGACCTGCGGCACGTACAAGGCCCCGGCCACCGCGCACATCGCCGCCGAGAGCGTCCAGACCGCCAGCTTGTAGGCCAGCGGGTCGTAGCCGGTGAACATCACCCGGCTTTCGGCGTCGCGGATCGCCATCAGCACCCGGCCGAAGCGGCTATGGACCAGCGCGCGCGCCATCAGGAAAAAGCCGATCAGCACCAGCCCGGTCAGCACGAACAGCACC
>DALYHR010000301.1:0-1203 GCA_031970775.1 Burkholderiaceae bacterium
GCTGGCGGTCGAGGGCGTATTGGCGCGCGGTATGCCAGCAGTCTTCGGCCGCGCCCAGCGCGCCCCAGGCGATGCCGTAGCGCGCGCTGTTGAGGCAGGTGAAGGGCCCCTTGAGGCCGCGCACGCTGGCAAAGGCGTTGTCCTCCGGGCAGAAGACATCGTCCATCACGATGTCGCCGGTCACGCTGGCGCGCAGGCCGTGCTTGCCCTGAATCGCCGGGGTTTCCAGCCCGGCCGGGGCGTGGTTGTCTGGCTCGCCCGCCCGTGCGGTGCCGCGCTCCAGCACGTAGCCGCGAATCTGCCCTTCCTCGTCCTTGGCCCAGACCACGAAGACCTGCGCGATCGGGCTGTTGGTGATCCAGCGCTTGCGCCCGGTCAGGCGCCAGCCGCCTTCGACCTTGCGCGCCCGGGTGCGCATGCCGCCGGGGTCGGAGCCGTGGTCGGGCTCGGTCAGACCGAAGCAGCCGATCAGCTCGCCCCGGCCCAGCCGCGGCAGCAGGCGCTCGCGCACCGATTCGCTGCCGAAATCGAAGATCGGCCCCATCACCAGCGAGCTTTGCACGCTCATCATCGAGCGGTAGCCCGAGTCGACCCGCTCGACTTCGCGGGCGATCAGACCGTAGCAGACCTGATTGAGCCCGGCGCCGCCGTATTCAGCCGGCAGGGTCGCACCCAGCAGGCCGAGCGCACCCATCTCGGCAAAGATCGCCGGGTCGGTGCTTTCCTGGCGAAAGGCCAGCGGCAGGCGCGGGGCCAGACGCTCCTGCGCGTAGCGGCGGGCGGCGTCGCGCACCTGGCATTCGACGGAGTTGAGCTGATCGTCGAGCAGCAGCGGGTCGTTCCAGCGGAAGTATGTCATCGGGGGTCTTTCAAAGAGGGGGTTCAGGCGGCCAGGGCATCGAAGGTGGCGGCCAGGATCGCCAGCCCTTCGTCGATCTGCGCGTCCGGGGCGGTCAGCGGCACCATGAAGCGGATGACGTTGCCGTCGCTGCCGCAGCTCAGCAGCAGCAGGCCGCGCTGAGCCGCCTCGCGGATCACCCGGCCGGTCAGGTCGGCATCGGGCGCATGAAGGTCAGGGCCGTGCGGGCCAACCCGGGCCAGCTCGATCGCCACCATCGCGCCTTGGCCGCGCAGATCGGCAATCGCCGGGTGGCGCGCCAGGATCGGTGCCAGACCGCGGCGCAGGCGCTGCTCGACCGCTTC
>DALYHR010000301.1:1213-2960 GCA_031970775.1 Burkholderiaceae bacterium
GCCCGCGCCGTGAGCGTCAGGCGGCCTCGATGAGCGTGCGCGCCTGGGCGATCCAGTTGTCGCGCTCGATGCGGCCGTGCAGCTTGAGATCGCCGGACGCCAGCCGCTTCAGCCCGTTCGGCCAGATGCTCGCGGTCGAACACCCGCAGCACCGCCAGCGCGGCCGCACAGGCCAGCGGCGGGCCGGCGTAGGTGCCGCCCAGCCCGCCGGGGGCGACCGCGTCCATCAGTTCGGCGCGACCGGTGACGGCCGACAGCGGCAGCCCCCCGGCCAGCGATTTGGCCATCGTGATCAGATCGGGGCGCACTCCGGCCTGCTCCTGCCAGTGCTGACAGGCCAGCCAGCGTCCGGTGCGGCCGGCGCCGGTCTGCACCTCATCGGCGATCAGCAGGATGCCGTGGCGGTCGCACAGGGCGCGCAGCTCGCGCACCCAGTCGATCGGCGCGACGTGAAAGCCGCCTTCGCCCTGCACCGGCTCGAGCACGATCGCCGCAACCCGAGCCGGGTCGACGTCGGCCTTGAAGAGCTGATCCAGCGCCGCCAGACATTGCGCAGTGCTGCGGCCGTGGGCCAGGCTGGGGAAGGGCGCATGCCAGACCTCGCCGGGGAAGGGGCCGAAGCCGAGCTTGTAGGGCTTGACCTTGCCGGTCAGCGCCAGCCCCATCAGGGTGCGGCCATGAAAGCCGCCGCCAAAGGCGATCACCCCCGGCCGGCCGGTGGCGGCGCGGGCGATCTTGACGGCGTTTTCCACCGCCTCGGCGCCGGTGGTCATGAAGAAGGTCTTCCAGCGCTGACCCTCGGCGACGCCGGGGGCCCGGGCATTGAGCGCCTCGGCCAATTCAATGTAGGGCTCGTAGGCCAGCACCTGAAAGCAGCTGTGAGTGAGCTGACCGAGCTGCGCCTGCACCGCAGCGACTACCTCGGGGTGACGGTGGCCGGTGTTGAGCACCGAGATGCCGCCGGTGAAATCGAGATAACGGCGTCCGTCGGCGTCCCAGACTTCGGCGTTGTCGGCGCGGGCTACAAAGATCTCGTGGGCCTGACCCAGCCCCGCCGGCAGCGCAGCGCGGCGTCGGGCCATCAGTTCGGCATTGCGGTCGGGTGTCGTCATGTCGAAACCTCCGAAAGGGCAGATGGGGATAGAGATGGGGCACACAAATGGCTCTGCGCCCACTGTAGCCGCAGCAGCGCACGACATAAAATGCCGGCCCCGCCCAACAAGCGCGCTGTCTTCCCCCATGAAAGCCTCCGACATCCGTTCCACCTTCCTGAAGTTCTTCGAGTCGAAGGGCCATCAGATCGTCGCCTCCAGCCCGGTCGTGCCGGGGGATGACCCGACGCTGCTGTTCACCAACGCCGGCATGAACCAGTTCAAGGACGTGTTCCTCGGCTTTGACAAGCGCCCCTACACCCGTGCGACCACCGCTCAGAAGTGCATCCGCGCCGGCGGCAAGCACAACGACCTCGATAACGTCGGCTACACCGCCCGCCATCACACCTTCTTCGAGATGCTGGGCAACTTCTCGTTCGGCGACTACTTCAAGCACGACGCGATTTCCTACGCCTGGGAGCTGCTGACCGTCCACTTCAAGCTGCCGACCGAGCGCCTCTGGGTCACCGTCTACCAGGAAGACGACGAGGCCTACGAGATCTGGAACAAGGTGGTTGGCGTGCCGGCCGAGCGGATCATCCGCATCGGCGACAACAAGGGCGGCCGCTACATGTCCGACAACTTCTGGATGATGG
>DALYHR010000302.1:0-2948 GCA_031970775.1 Burkholderiaceae bacterium
ACGTTGTACTTGATGCGATCGGCCGGCATATTGGCGGCCTTGGCCTTGTCGATCGCCAGCCGCAAGCGCGGGTTGGCGGTGACATCAGCACCTCCCTGACGGGCCGCGACGGTGATTTCGCGGATGATGCGGGTCCAGACCTTGCCGCGCTTTTCGTCCTGGCGGCCCTTGCGATGCTGGATGTTGGCCCATTTGGAGTGACCGGCCATGAATCGTTTCCTTGAGTGGTTTTCTCGTGAAGGCCGGCATTCTACTTTTGGCCCGATGCTGTCCAGAAACAAACGCAGCATCGCGAGCGTCGAAATGACCTGAATTTCTGAGACAATCGCCGCTCTTCGCGGAGGTGTGGCCGAGTGGTTTAAGGCACTGGTCTTGAAAACCAGCGAAGGGGGAACCCTTCCGTGAGTTCGAATCTCACCGCCTCCGCCAGACTCGGCTGCCGTCTATCCAACGTTTCCTCGCCACGAAACGAGACTCTTTACATCGCCGATGTCTGCTTCCGACCTCTTCCCTCCCCCGTCCTTCCCACAGCCCCAAAGCGGAGCTGCCCGCCTGGCCTTCATCGGCGGCGGCAATATGGCCAGCGCCATCTTCGGCGGGCTGATCCGCGCCGGACTGCCGGCTTCGGAGCTGATCGTCGTCGAACCCTACGAGACCCAGCGCCAGAAGCTGCAGCAGGAATTGGGGCTGCAGGCGCTGGCCATCGCTGACGAACGGCTTCAGCAGGCCGGCACCGTGGTCTGGGCGGTCAAGCCGCAGCAGTTTGCCGAGGCCGCAGCGCCTTGTGCCCCCTTTGTCGGGCAGGCCCTGCATCTGTCGGTGATGGCAGGCATTCGCTCCGATGCCATCGTCAATGCCACCGGATCAACCCGCGTCGTGCGCTCGATGCCCAATACGCCGGCGCTGATCGGTCAGGGCATCACCGGGCTGTATGCCCGCCCGGACGTCACGGCCGATGAGCGCAGCCGCATCGAAGCCATGCTGGCCCCAACCGGGTCGGTGCTGTGGGTCGAGCAGGAAAGCGATCTCGATGCCGTCACGGCCCTGTCGGGCTCCGGCCCGGCCTATGTCTTTTATTTCATCGAAGCGATGATGGCCGCGGCCGAGCAGATGGGGTTGGGGGCTGAGCGCGGTAAGCAGCTGGCGATGGCGACGTTCTCCGGTGCGACCGAACTGGCACGCCGCTCGTCCGAAACCCCGGCCGTACTTCGTGAGCGCGTCACCTCCAAGGGTGGCACCACCTACGCGGCCCTGACGGCGATGGATGCCGCCGGCATGAAAGGCGCCTTCATCGACGCGCTGGAAGCCGCCCGCACCCGGGCCCGTGAACTTGGCGATCAGTTCGGGCGCTGAGTTCGGGCGCTGGGGCTTTGCGTTCAGACCGGGAACAGAGCCGGCCACTCCAGGGGCTGGCTGTCCTGACCGGTCACCACTTCAGCAGCGGCCTCGCTGGTAGCCGCAGGCACGGCGATCTGCAGCAGGGCGCCCAGACGGATCAGCTTCTCGTCAGTGCGACGCAGTCGCCAGCACAGACCGCGCGCCAGGTTGCCCAAAATCAGGGTGTACTGGGCTGGGTCGTAGTCACTGACGCTGTCCAGCGCCGCTGACGGGATATCGACGGCGAGGCAATCGTTGTCAGCGATCACATTGGCGCTGCGGGAGGACTGATCGATCCAGGCCACCTCCCCGAAGCACTCCCCTTCGTGGATGAAGCCTAGATCGAAGCTCTGATCGTCGCCGGTCTTATTGACGCGGGCCAGACCGGACTCAAGCACGAACAGGCTGCTGGCCGGATCCCCCTGACGGAAGAAGTATTCGCCCTTGGGGACACGCACGATTCGCGACTCATTCATGAGGCACTGCAACACGTCCGAGCGCACGCCGCGAAAGATCGGAATGCGCTGAATCAGGATGATGCGCGGGTCGCAGGGAAGAATTCGCTCCCGCGGCTGAACCTGAACGGCCCGCGCCATCGCCCGGGACAACGAGCGGGGCTGCAGACTGATTTTTCGACGCTTTCGGTTCGAAACGGACATGAAGGCTTCCTGTGCGACCCAAAGAAAGAGTTGGATTCTAGGCGGCGAACTTGATCGTTGGCTCGGGCCGGAGCAGCTATTTCAGCTCGGTGTGTAGCCCTCCTCGTCCAGCAGTGCACGTAGTGCCTCGGCAGGCAATGCGGTCGTGAAGTTCACTCGCTTGGTGACGAGGTCAGCCTGGACTGAGGCCTGAGCGTCGCGCTCGGTCACCAGCCGGGTGATGGTGGCCACGCAGTGGCCGCAGCTCATGTCGGGAATGGTCAATTCGATCGTTTCTGGGGTGCTCATCGATACCCTCCGGGGCTTTTTCAGGAAAGTGCGATGATCGTCGAAATTCGACTTGCCCGTTGCTGACGATTGCCATGAATACCGCCGCCCCTTTGATCGCAGACAACCCCGGCTGCACCCTGGCCATCGACGGAATGACCTGCGCCTCCTGTGTGCGTCGGGTCGAAAGGACTCTGCTCAAGCAAGCCGGTGTGGTGTCCGCCGAGGTCAATCTCGCCACCGAGACGGCCCGCATCGAATGGACTTCTGGCGCACAGGTTCCCGATATCGAGGCCCTGGCCGCAGCGATTCGCAAGGCCGGTTTTGAATCACATCGTCTCGCCGACCCGGACGAGGAACCCGACGAGGCGGTTGCCCCCCGTGCCGAACCGTTCTGGAGCGAAGGCCGCCGCGTGCTGCTGGCGGCATTGCTGTCGGCCCCGTTACTGCTGCCGATGATCATCGAGCCCCTGTGGGCGACCCTGACCGGGCAGCACACCCATTGGATGCTGCCGGGCTGGCTGCAACTGCTGCTGGCCACTCCGGTGCAGCTTTGGCTGGGTGCGCGGTTCTATCGCGCCGGCTGGGCAGCGCTGCGCATGGGCAGCGGCAATATGGATCTGCTGGTGGCGCTGGGCACTTCGG
>DALYHR010000303.1:0-2929 GCA_031970775.1 Burkholderiaceae bacterium
GGGGCTGATCGATGCCTTGTGGGAAATCGACGAGGGATTGCGATCTGACACCGTCGCGGATGTGATTCGGGTGGTGGACCGGATTGCCCGATTGCAGGGAATGCGCCCTCAGGACACCAAGCTGCTGTACGCCAAGGTGTTTGCTGCCCTGAAAAAGGGGGATGACGAATTGCCCCCTGATCCGTGGCCTCTCATGGTGGCGGCTCGCCCCGAACGGGCGCGGGCCTCGAAAAGAACGGTGGTGGCTGTTATGCCACCGCCACCGCCACCCGCGACGAGCGGTGGACAGATGTGGGAGTTCGTGGATATCGTCTAAAGCGGCAGGGGTGATACGGCGGGCCAGGGTGCCCGCCGTTGCATTCAGTGCATTGACACTGGATGTTGGGCCAGCGCGGCGAAGCGTTCAACAAAGGCGTCGAACTCGTCTTCGGAAGGGGAGGTCTGGACCAGATCCTCGACGCCGGCCTTGAACTGCTCGGCCAGAGCGCCCTCGATGAAGATCTCGCGGCGGGCGAATTTGTCGACGATCTCGAAGCCGTCGCGGGTCAGCAGGGGCAGGTCCCGGGGCGCCTGCCCGACCGCCACCGGGGCTTGCGACTCCGCAGCACCGCCGTCCATTTCGAACTGCACGACGGCAAAGCTGTCGGAGTTGTAAAGCATGTGCATGGTCGAGGTCATCAGGATCTCCTGAAAGGGGGACTTGCCGGGACCCAGGGATGGGTACGACAGCCCCAGTTTCAAGGTTTGTGGCCGTTCTTGGTCGTGCACATGCCACGCAACCCCCTCGTTTGGCGGGGTAATCCAGCCGATCCCTCAGCAATCCCTCAGGAATCCTCGCTGCGGGTGAGTTCCAGCGCATCCCCATTGGGTTCGGTCAACCGGATTCGCGCCGGCAGGTGGTGCCGGGAGGGGTCAAGCCAGACTTCGGCCTGCGTCTCGTAGGGGCCTTCGGGGCGGCGGAGCAGCCGGATCAGGCCGTCGGTTTCGCTGTCGGGGCGCAGTCTCCAGCGCTGCTGATCTCCCCGCACGCCCACCACCAGCATCTCGATCGGCCCACCGCCGGTCGTGCCGAGATCCTGCCGGGCCTGCAGGATGCCGGCGATCTGCACCATCCAGCTCAGCAAATCCTGGCTGCCGGCCGGGAACGGGGCTGAGTCGGTGCGGCTGGAGAACGTGACACGCGGGGTGTCCTGCCCCGGGCCGCCGCGCTGCACGTTCAGGGCGCGTTCACTGCTGCCGAGCCGCCGATCGGTGAGCCGCACGGGAGCGATGCCGGATGTCTCGATCAGGCCGGTGCTGACCTGCGCCATGACGGTGCCGATCAGCGGAGCCTTGACGTCCAGGCTGAGCCGGTAGGTGCGGGAATCCTGGGGTTGCCAGTCCAGGATGGCTTCGCCGCGCATCAGCCCGCGTCGCCAGGAAAAATTCAGCCGGGCCGGCGGAGGCAGATGAGTCGGATAAGTGCGAGAGGCGGGAGCCGTCGGTGCGGTCTGAGCAGCCGAAGGCGGGACCGATGGGGTCGAGGCTGCGGGGGTGGATGGGCCCGACGAGGCGCCACCCCGAGCGGGTGAGCTGGAGACCAGGGCCAGGGATGGGGCCGGGGGGGCAGACGCATCCGGCTCTGCGGCCGCAGGCAAAGAGAGCACCGAGGCGGCCGTTGCGGGAGCCGGTCGGCTGGCGGGGCGAGCCGACAGCGAGGCCGGTGCGGTCGGGCGCGGCGGGGCCTTGTGAATAAGGGCAGGAGCCGTCTGAGCAGGGGCATCCGGTGCGGGGGCGGCGGGCGTAGCGAGGGTCACGGCGACGGGAACGGGTGAAGCTGGCGGCGGGGCCGCCGGGAGGGCGCGGGTCGATTCTGCCGGGAGCGCCGCAACCGCAGGCTCAAGGGGCTCGGTTGTGGAGCGACTGCAACGCGCCAACCCCAGATGGGTCAGCAGGGCCAGCAGGAGGGCCGCGACCAGAAGTTTCAACCGGGATGGCGCCTGGCGGGCCAGTCGTCGCAGCACGGCCCAGGGCGGCAGGGGATCGGTGGAGCGTGTCACGGGCGCAGTGTCGCTGATCCGGACGCCCTTTTCGGGGGCGAGACTGCACGCGAGCGGGCACAATCGCCGCCTGAACAGTGCCGCGTCCGTGCTGTGTCCGTCTCCATCCCCGCAGAGGTCGCCATGAATACCCCCTTCACCGCTCAGAGCCCCTTGTCGTCCTTCGGACAGATGCCCGATTTCGCCCGGCTGGTGCCGGGTTTTGATTTTCTGCAGAACTTGGTCAAGGGCTCGGGCGCCCAGGTGCCGGGGATCGGTCAGTGGGTGGTGCCGACACTGGACCCCGAGGAATTGACGCGACGCATCGACGAGTTGCGCACGGTGCAGTTCTGGCTGGAGCAGAACGCCCGCATGATCGGCACGACCATCCAGGCGCTTGAGGTGCAGCGCATGACGCTGACCACGCTCAAGGGGATGAATGTGGCTGCATCCGATCTGGCCGATGCGCTCAAGATCAAGGTGCCCGAGCCGCAGGCGGCGCCGGCCCCAACGGCCGCACCGGCAGCAGCCCCGGCACCGCAGCCTGGGGCGGCGGACGCTGAGCCCGCCGGGGCTCCGGGGGCGGCCGGGGCCGATCCGATGCTGTGGTGGAACTCGCTGACCCAGCAGTTCGGTGAAATTGCCTCCCGCACGGTTCAATCGATTCAGGAAGCTGCCGCAACAGCGGCTGCGGCGGTGCCCGAGCCGGTGGTCAAGCCGGCGGCGAAGCGCGGCAAGACCGCTGCGACCAGCGCCCGCAAGACGGCCGCGTCTCAGCCTGCTGCGCCCCAATCGACTCCCGTCAAGAAAGCCGCAGCGCCCAAGACGGCCGCGGCTGCACGGCGCAAGGCAGGCTGACGTCATGACCGTTGAGACTCCGACGACGTCGGCTGCAACGCGTTCTGACCGTC
>DALYHR010000304.1:0-2923 GCA_031970775.1 Burkholderiaceae bacterium
CATCGAGCGTCAGGCGCAGCAGCTTGTCGGAGCCTTCGACGTGCTCGGCCTTGACGATTTTGGCGATGCGCAGATCGACCTTGCTGAAGTCGTCGATCTTGATTTCCGGGGCCAGATCTTCGCCGCCCGGCACGACCTTGGGCGCGGCCGGTGGCTCGAACAGCGCATCGAGCAGTTTGGGGTCGACCCGCTGCATCAGGTGGGTGTAGCTGCCGATGGTGTGGGCGCCGAGATTGCGTTCAGCCGCCGAGAAGTCCAGCGCTTCGACGTTCAGGAAGGCCTCGACCTGTGCCGCCAGCGCCGGCAGCACCGGCTTGAGGTAGATCGTGATCAGGCGGAAGGCTTCGATGCAGACCGAGCAGACATCCTGTAGCACCGCCTCGGCGCCTTCCTTCTTGGCCAGCTCCCAGGGCTTGTGGGTGTCGACGTACTCGTTGACCCGGTCGGCCAGGGCCATGATTTCGCGCAGCACCTTGCCGAATTCGCGGGTCTCGTAGAGCTGCGCGACGGTGCCGCGGTGGGCGCGCAACGTCTCGATCAGCGTGTTGCCTTCGACGCCGAGATCGCCGCTGAGCTGGCCCCCGAAGCGTTTGGCGATGAAGCCGGCGGCGCGGGAGGCGATGTTGATGTACTTGCCGACCAGATCGGCATTGACCCGGGCGGTGAAGTCCTCACGGTTGAAGTCGACGTCCTCGACGTGGGCGTTGAGCTTGGCGGCGATGTAGTAGCGCAGCCACTCGGGGTTCATGCCGAGTTTGAGGTACTTGAGCGGGTCCAGGCCCGTGCCACGGCTCTTGCTCATCTTCTCGCCGTTGTTGACGGTCATGAAGCCGTGGACGAAGACGTTGTCGGGCGTCTTGCGGCCGCTGAAGTGCAGCGTCGCCGGCCAGAACAGGGTGTGGAAGTAAGTGATGTCCTTGCCGATGAAGTGGTACTGCTCGATCGCCGGGTCGGCGATGAACTCGGCATAGCTGCGCGTGTCGCCGTACTTCGCGGCCGGGCCGCCCTTGTCGAACCAGTTCTTCAAGGACGCGAGGTAGCCGATCGGCGCATCGAGCCACACATAAAAGTACTTGCCCGGTGCATCGGGGATCTCGATGCCGAAGTAGGGCGCGTCGCGGCTGATGTCCCAGTCGCCCAGACCACCGTTGCCCTCTTCATCCTTCGTGAACCACTCCTTGATCTTGTTGAGCACCTCGGGTTGCAGCTTGCCGGACTCATGAGTCCAGCCTTGCAGGAACTCGACGCAGCGTGGGTCCGAGAGCTTGAAGAAATAGTGGTCGGAAGTGCGCAGCACTGGCGTGGCGCCCGACAGCGCCGAGTAGGGGCTGATCAGCTCGGTGGGGCTATAGACCGCGCCGCAGGCCTCGCAGGAGTCGCCGTACTGATCCTTGGCATGGCACTTCGGGCATTCGCCCTTGATGAAGCGGTCGGGCAGGAACATGCCCTTTTGCGGGTCGAAGAACTGCTCGATGGACTTCACCTCGATCAGACCGTTGTCGCGCAGGCCGCGGTAGATGTCCTGGGCGAGCTCGTGGTTCTCGACGCCGTCGGTCGAGTGCCAGTTGTCGAAGCTGATGTGGAAGCCGTCGAGGTACTGCTTGCGTCCGGCAGCGATGTTGGCGACGAACTGCTGCGGGGTGATGCCGGCCTTTTCGGCCGCGATCATGATCGGTGCGCCATGGGCATCGTCGGCGCCGACGAAATGCACCTGATGGCCCTGCATGCGCTGGAAGCGCACCCAGATGTCGGCCTGGATGTATTCCATGATGTGGCCGATGTGGAAGGTGCCGTTGGCGTAGGGCAGAGCAGTGGTGACGAAGAGCTGACGGGTCATGGCGCGTGGCGGTGAACTGCGGGGGCCGGTCTGGCAAGCCAGGGAGCCGGATCGATCCGGGAGGCCGATTCTAGGGGGTCCACCCCGGTGCGTTGCGCATCGGTCGGGCCGGGTCCACCCCAGGGCGACAGGTTCATGAAAGCTCCGCTAGACTGCGCGACGCCATCCGGCCTGACTGATATTTCCATCTTCTGTTCCACCGCCGACCGACGCTGCCATGACCCTGAACTCCGTGCCCACCGACGCCGCCCTGCTTGACGCGCTCAAGACCGTCCTTGATCCGGAGACCGGACGGGATCTGGTCTCGGGCAAGCAGATCCGCAACCTGCGCATCGAAGGCGGCAAGGTCTCGTTCGATGTCGAGCTCGGCTATCCGGCCCGCAGCCTATGGCCCAAGCTCGAAGCCGATCTCGCTCAGGCCGCGCGCCGGGTCTCCGGTGTGACCGAGGTGTCGGTGCGCTTCGAGACCCGCATCGTTGCCCATGCGGTGCAGCGCGGTGTGCAGTTGCTGCCGGGCGTGAAGAATCTGATCGCCGTCGCTTCCGGCAAGGGCGGGGTGGGCAAGAGCACTACGGCGGTGAATCTGGCGCTGGCGCTGATGGCCGAGGGGGCCAAGGTCGGCGTGCTTGATGCCGATATCTACGGTCCGAGCCAGCCGACCATGCTCGGCATCGAAGGCCGCCCGGACAGCGCCGATGGCAAGACGATGGAGCCGATGGTCGGTCACGGCCTGCAAGTGATGTCGATCGGATTCCTGATCGATGAGGATCAGGCGATGATCTGGCGCGGTCCGATGGTGACGCAGGCGCTGGAGCAGCTGCTGCGTCAGACCGCCTGGAAGGATCTGGACTATTTGATCGTCGACATGCCGCCGGGCACCGGTGACATCCAGCTGACCCTGGCGCAGCGCGTGCCGGTGACCGGTGCAGTGATCGTCACCACGCCGCAGGACATCGCCCTGATCGATGCCAGGAAGGGCCTGAAGATGTTCGAGAAGGTCAGCGTGCCGATTCTCGGCATTGTCGAGAACATGGCGGTGTACTGCTGCCCGAACTGCGGCCACAGCGAACACATCTTCGGCGCCGA
>DALYHR010000305.1:0-2912 GCA_031970775.1 Burkholderiaceae bacterium
GAGGCGCGGAGCTGATCCTCCATGACGCGGAAGACAGTTCCGCACGACGGACAGGAGGTAGCAAGACTCATGGCTGAATGATCGCACCGAACCGGGTCAGTCGCTTCAGGTCGGACGGGTGGCAGTCAGCAGAACCCAGCCATCTTCACGATCGGACACATTCAGTTCAAGGCCGGGCTGACCCGCGCCCAGCGCCTGACGGTAAACCTGCTGAAGCTCCTCGACCTGACGCTCCAGCAGACCCGCCAGCACCAGCGATCCGCCCGGAGCGACATGGCCGCACAGCAGCGGTGCCAGCACCTTGAGCGGAGCGGCCAGAATGTTGGCCAGCACGACCGGGTAGGTGCCATCCGCCAGATCGGGCAGACCGGCGCGGACCTGAACCCGGTTGACCTGCGCATTGGCGCGGGTCGCTTCGATCGCGGCTTCGTCGATGTCGACGGCGTCGATGTTCGCAGCACCGTGCAGGGCGGCACCGATGGCCAGGATGCCCGAGCCACAGCCGTAGTCGAGCAGTCGGGGCCACGGGTGGGCCAGATCGGCGTTTCGGGCAATCCAGCGCAGGCACATCCGAGTGGTCGGATGGGTGCCGGTGCCGAAGGCCAGACCGGGGTCGAGCTGCATCACACGCTGGGCCTGGGGCGGAGCCTGATGCCAGGACGGCACGATCCAGAAACTGTCAGTGATCGGCACCGGATCGAACTGCGACTGCGTCAGTCGTACCCAATCTTCCTGCGGCACGTTCTGAAGGCCCTGCAGATGGATGTCCTGCGCCCAGTCCTGAGCCAGCAGCAGCGTGGCGGATTCGGTGGCCAGCACCTCGGTCTCGAACAGCGCCTTGAGCACCGAGCGGCGCCAGCCATGCATCCGCTCAGCCGCCGGCATGCCGGGTTCGCCGAAGATCGGCGCCTCATCCGGCGTGTCGGCGTCGGCATCTTCAACGGTGACGGCCAGGGCTTCCAGCTCCATCAGGGCGTCCGAAGCTGTCTCGACCCGGTCAGCCGGGACGAGCAGCAACAGTTCGACCATCGCGGGGGACTCGTTGGCACTCATCCGCGCTTGTGCTGGGCCATCCAGCCTTCGAGGTAATGGATGGTGGTGCCGCCTTCGATGAAGTGGGCGTCGACCATCAGCTCGCGATGCAGCGGGATGTTGGTCGAGATGCCTTCGACCAGCGTTTCGCTCAGGGCGCTGCGCATGCGGGCCAGGGCCTGCTCGCGGGTGTCGCCATGAACGATGACCTTGCCGATCATCGAGTCGTAGTTCGGCGGTACGCAGTAGTTCGAGTAGACGTGTGAATCGACGCGAACGCCCGGGCCGCCGGGCGGGTGCCACAGCGTGATCCGGCCCGGCGAGGGGCGGAAGTTCCACGGATCCTCGGCATTGACGCGGCACTCAATGGAGTGGCCGCGCAGGTGGATCTGCTTCTGCGTGAACGGCAGCTTCTCGCCTGCGGCGATGCGGATCTGTTGCTGCACGATGTCGACGCCGGTGACAAGTTCGGTCACCGGGTGCTCGACCTGCACGCGCGTGTTCATCTCGATGAAGTAGAACTCGCCGTTCTCGTAGAGGAACTCGAAAGTGCCGGCGCCGCGGTAGCCGATCTTCTGGCAGGCCGCTGCGCAGCGGTCGCCGATCTTCTCGATCACCTTGCGCGGAATGCCGGGTGCCGGCGCTTCCTCGATGATCTTCTGGTGGCGACGCTGCATCGAGCAGTCACGCTCGCCGAGCCACACCGCGTTGCCGTGGGTGTCGGAGAGGATCTGAATCTCGATATGGCGCGGGTGCTCCAGGAACTTTTCCATGTAGACCGCCGGATTGCCGAAGGCGGCGCCCGCCTCGGTCCGGGTGGTCTGCACCGCGTGCAGCAGAGCGGCTTCGGTATGGACGACGCGCATGCCGCGTCCGCCACCACCACCGGCCGCCTTGATGATCACCGGATAGCCGACCTGACGGGCAATGCGCACGATCTCCTTCGGGTCGTCGGGCAAGGCGCCCGGCGAGCCGGGTACGGTCGGCACATTGGCCTTGATCATCGCGTCCTTGGCCGAGACCTTGTCGCCCATCAGGCGGATCGACTCAGGCGTCGGGCCGATGAAGACAAAGCCGGATTTTTCGACGCGCTCGGCAAAGGCGGCGTTCTCGGACAGGAAGCCGTAGCCGGGGTGGATGGCCTCGGCGTCGGTCACCTCGGCTGCGGCGATGATCGCCGGCATGTTGAGGTAGCTCTGCGGCGAGGGTGCCGGGCCGATACAGACGGCCTCATCGGCCATCTTCACGTACTTGGCATCGCGGTCCGCCTCGGAATAGACCATGACGGCGCGGATGCCCATCTCGCGGCAGGCCCGCTGAATGCGCAGGGCGATTTCGCCGCGATTGGCGATAAGGATCTTTTTGAACATGGCGAGGTCGCCTTACTCGATGATGAACAGCGGCTGACCGTACTCGACCGCCTGACCGTTCTCGATCAGCACCTGCGTGACGGTTCCGGCCTTGTCCGAGTCGATCTCGTTCATGATCTTCATCGCCTCGATGATGCACAGGGCCTGGCCTTCCTTGACCTGCTGGCCGACTTCGACCAGGGGCTTGGCGCCGGGGCTGGAGGCGCGGTACAGCGTGCCCACCATCGGCGACTTGATCACATGGCCCTTGATTTCGGTGGCTGCCGGAGCGGCGGCCGGCTGAGCCGGGGCGCCGGCCTGTGCAGCGGGCGCGACAGCCATAGGGGCAGCCGTCATCTGGGGCGCCGCCATGGTGATCACCTGGGCCTGCGGGCTGCTCTTGACGATCCTGACCTTGCCTTCGGCTTCGGTGATTTCGAGTTCAGAAATGTTCGACTCGGACACCAGGTCGATGAGGGTCTTGAGCTTGCGAAGGTCCATCTCGAAATCTCCGGAGGATATGGTTGGTGT
>DALYHR010000306.1:0-2902 GCA_031970775.1 Burkholderiaceae bacterium
GTCGATGCGGATGTCCAGATGCAGGCCGTTGTGCACCAACAGAATCGACGACGGCGCCGCCGCTTCACCTTGATAGCCGACGAAGCCCCCGTGATCGCGCAGGCCGGTGACGGTACCGTCCTTCAGCGTCACAGCCAGTTGGGCATCGACCACGGCGTAGCCGGTGGCCTCGGCGTGGCTGCCAGCCGCCAACGGCGCAGCCTGATCCAGCACCTGACGGGCGTAGGCGATCACCTTGGCGCCACGTGCCGGGTTGTAGCCGCCGGCACGCTCGGCGCCGCCGTCTTCGGAGATGGCATCGGTGCCGTAGAGCGCGTCGTACAGCGAACCCCAACGGGCGTTGGCGGCGTTCAGGGCGTAGCGGGCGTTGAGGATCGGCACCACCAGCTGCGGGCCGGCTTGCAGCGCCAGCTCGGCATCGACGTTGGCCGTGGTGACCTGGACGTCGGCCGGCACCGGCACGAGGTAGCCGATCCGCTCCAGGAAGGCGCGGTAGGCCGGCATGTCAGCGATCGGGCCGGGGTTGGCGCTGTGCCAGGCGTCCATTTCGGCCTGGATGCGGTCGCGCTTGGCCAGCAGGTCGGCGTTCTTCGGCGCCAGGTCGTTGACGATCCGGTCAAAGCCGGCCCAGAAAGCCGCCGGCTCGATGCCGGTGCCGGGCAGCACCTTGTCTTCGATGAAACGATGCAGCTCGGTGGCCACTTGCAGGCTGTGGATCTGGGTGCGTGCGGTCATGGAATCGGACCTCGTAGGAGAGCGTTGAAACGGAAAGGGTGGAATGAAACGAAAAGAATGCAGGCTGTCAACCGAGCAGGCTGGCGATGCCGGCGCGGGCGATCTGAGCGTCCTGATCGGACTTGACGCCCGAAACACCGACCGCGCCGATCACCTGACCCTCGACCAGCACCGGCACACCGCCTTCGAGCATGCCTTGCAGCGCTGGAGCCGACAGAAACGAGGTCCGGCCGCCGTTGATCATGTCTTCATAGACCTTGGATTCGCGCCGGCCCAGCGCAGCGGTACGGGCCTTTTCGGGGGCGATGTAGCTGCTCAGCGGCGCGGCCCCGTCGAGGCGGATCTGCCCGAGCAGATGGCCGCCATCATCGACCACAGCAATGCTCACAGCCCACTGGTTGCGGGCGGCCTCGGCGCGCGCGCCAGCCAGGATGCGATCGGTGTCTTCGACAGTCAGCACAGCTTTGGTCAACATGGGCGGGGTCTCCGGGTCAGGACAGGAAGGTCAGAACGTCTTGCAGGCCGGTGCCGATGCGGGTCGGCTCGCAGCCCAGTTGCTCCAGCGGCAGGCCGGCGCGGTTCACCCACAGCGTGGTGTAGCCGTACCAGGTGGCGCCGACGGCATCCCAGCCGTTGCTGGAGACAAACAGAATCTGCCGCGCCGGCAGGCCCAGGGTCTGCGGCCCCAGCGCATAGGCGCGCGGATCGGTCTTGAAGGCGTGCACCGGCTCAACACTGATGACGTGATCGAGCAGCCCCTCCAGCCCGGCGCTGCGCACCGCGATGCCGAGCATGGCCGGGTCGCCGTTGCTGAGGATGCCGGTCGTCACGCCGCGCGCCTTGAGCGCGCCGAGCACCTCGCGCACCTCCGGGAAGGCCGACAGCGCGCGGTACTGATTCATCAGCCGGCTTTCGCCGTCGCTGCCCAGATCAAGGCCCAAGCGTTGCGCGGCAAAGCGCAGCGCCGCCTGCGTCAGCTCCCAGAACGGCCGGTAGCGCTCGCCGCCCGGTGCGCTCATCGTCACCAGCCGGGTGTATTCGATCTGCTTGTCGCGCCACAGCAGCGCCAGCGCCTCGCCGCGACCCGGGCACAGCTGCTCGGCCAGCAGCGCCACGCTGTAGACGTCGAACAGCGTGCCGTAGGCATCAAAAAGAACCGCGCGCGGGGCGGGAAGCTTATCCATGACGCACACTGTATTCGAACCTTTCATGAAGATTGATAGCGCAAATATCGAATCATCTTTGACTTAAATGAACATAATCCAACCATGGACCGGCTCAAACAGCTCGAAACCTTCATCGCCGTGATCAGCCGGGGCAGCCTGAGTGCCGCCGCGCAGGCCGAAGGCGTGGCCCCGGCGGTGATCGGCCGGCGCCTCGATGCGCTGGAAGAGCGCCTGGGCGTCAAGCTGCTGGTGCGCACCACGCGCCGGATCAGCCTGACCCATGAGGGGGCCGCTTTTCTGGAAGACGCGCAGCGCATCGTCGCCGACCTGGCCAACGCCGAAGCCAGCGTCAGCGCCGGCGGTGTCAAGGCCAGCGGGCACCTGCGCATCACCGCCCCGGCGGGCTTTGGCCGCCGCCATGTGGCGCCGCTGGTGCCCAAGTTCCTCGCGCTGCACCCCGAGGTGTCGATCTCGCTGAACCTCTCAGACCGGGTGGTCGATATCGTCAACGAGGGCTTTGACTGCGCCGTGCGGGTGGGTGAGTTGCAGGACTCCAGCCTGGTCAGCCTGCGTCTGGCCGACAACCGCCGGCTGTGCGTAGCCACCCCGGCCTACTTGCAGCGCGCTGGCGTGCCGCAGCACCCGTCCGAACTCAATCGGCATGCCTGCCTGACCCTGTCGTCCGACGCCAGCCAGACCCGTGGCTGGGCCTTCGTGATCGACGGACAGCTGCAGTACCTGCGCCCGGCCAGTCGGCTCGATTGCAGCGACGGGCAGGTGCTGCACGCCTGGTGTCTGCAAGGGCTGGGCATCGCCTGGCGCAGCACCTGGGAGGTGGCCGGCGATATCAGCGAGGGCCGGCTGGCGCCGGTGCTGGAAGACTTCGCCGCCCCGCCCAGCGGCATCTACGCGCTGTTTCCGCACGCCCGGCATCTGGCGCTGCGAGTCCGGCTTTGGATCGACTATCTCAAGCACAGCTACAGCGCCCCGGGCTACTGGTC
>DALYHR010000307.1:0-2862 GCA_031970775.1 Burkholderiaceae bacterium
GCCGACACTTCCGCGATCACCGCAGCTTTCTCGTTGCGATTGAGACTCAAGGTCTACTCCTTCAAAACATGCCGCAAACCCTCTCGGGTCGGCAGCACACCGGTTTCAGCGACCTTGCCGTCCGGAACCCCCACAGAGCCTGATTCCCGAGGGAACCGTTCTGTTTCATTCCTTCCGGCGGGACCGCCATCTGCGCTGGCGTCACCCCGGTTACCCGGCGGTGAGTCATTAAGAATTCGGGCCGAAACCCGTTTTCACCCGCGGTCTTGGACGGCCTGAGTACGAGGTGCCTTGCGGCGCATTGCACTCAGCCCACCAATTCATGTCGATGACCGGGCGACACTCCGGTCATCCGAGATCGTTAGATCAGGCAGCCGTCGAGGTGTTGGCCGTGGCCACTTCGACACGGACACCCACGCCCATGGTCGAGGAGACCGCCACCTTGCGCAGGTACACACCCTTGCTGGTGGCCGGCTTGGCCTTGGTCAGGGCTTCCAGCAGTGCAGCCAGGTTGCCCTTGAGCTTGTCGTTGTCGAACGAGCGACGACCGATCGTGCCGTGGATGATGCCGGCCTTGTCGACGCGGAACTGGACCTGGCCAGCCTTGGCGTTCTTGACGGCGGTGGCGACGTCCGGGGTCACGGTGCCAACCTTCGGGTTCGGCATCAGGCCGCGCGGGCCGAGGATCTGACCGAGTTGACCGACCACGCGCATCGCGTCCGGCGAGGCGATCACCACGTCGAAGTTGATGTTGCCAGCCTTGACTTCAGCAGCCAGGTCGTCCATGCCGACCACGTCAGCACCAGCGGCGCGGGCTTCGTCAGCCTTGGCGCCCTGGGTGAACACGGCGACGCGCTTGGTCTTGCCGGTGCCGTTGGGCATCACGACAGCGCCGCGAACCACTTGATCCGACTTCTTGGCATCGACGCCGAGTTGCACGGCCACGTCGATCGATTCATCGAACTTGGCAGCGGCACATTCCTTGACCAGAGCCAGGGCTTCGTCGATGGAGTACAGCTTGGTCGATTCGACCTTGCCCTGCAGGGCCTGTTGACGCTTGGTGAGCTTTGCCATGATCAGACTCCTTCCACGATCACGCCCATCGAACGGGCAGAGCCAGCGATGGTCTTGACGGCTGCGTCGAGATTGGCAGCAGTCAGGTCGGGCAGCTTGGTCTTGGCGATTTCTTCAACCTGGGCACGGGTCAGCTTGCCGACCTTGTCCAGATGCGGACGCGGGGAGCCCTTGTCCAGCTTCGCAGCCTTCTTGATCAGCACCGTTGCGGGCGGCGTCTTGATGATGAAGGTGAACGACTTGTCGGCGTAGGCGGTAATCACCACCGGCAGCTTCAGACCCGGCTCAACACCTTGCGTCTTGGCGTTGAATTCCTTGCAGAACGCCATGATGTTGAGGCCGCGCTGACCGAGCGCGGGACCGATCGGGGGCGACGGATTGGCCTTGCCCGCCGGCACTTGCAGCTTGATATAGCCAATAATCTTCTTTGCCATGTTCGGCTCCTCGAGTTCAAACGCCCGCGATTTGCGAGCTCCTCGTCTAGCGTGATCCGGCGGCGTCTTGCGACACCCTTTTCAAATTCGGCCGCACCCCGGACCACCCGGCGCGACCGCGATTCATCAGACCTTGTCGACCTGATGGAAATCCAGTTCAACCGGCGTAGCCCGTCCGAAGATCGTGACGGTAACGCGCAGCTTGTTCTTGTCGTAGTTGACTTCTTCGATCGAGGCGTTGAAGTCGGTGAAGGGGCCTTCCTTGACGCGGACGACCTCACCCACTTCCCACTCAACCTTGGGCCGGGGCTTTTCAGCGCCTTCCTGCATCTGGTTGACGATCTTCATCACTTCCTGCTCGGAGACAGGAACCGGGCGATTTTTCGCACCGCCGACAAAGCCGGTCACCTTGCTGGTGTTCTTGACCAGATGCCAGGACTCGTCGTCCATCACCATTTCGACCAGCACATAGCCCGGGAAGAAACGGCGCTCGGTCACGGCCTTCTTGCCGTTCTTGATTTCGACCACTTCTTCGGTCGGCACCAGAATGCGGCCAAACTTGGCCTGCATGCCGGCGCGATCGATGCGCTCGCGCAGATTGCGCTCGACAGCCTTTTCCATGCCTGAATAGGCATGGACCACGTACCAGCGCAGCCCGGCTGCCGCTGTCGCACCACTGAACATTTCGCTCATTTCCGATCCACTTCGCGTTGATTCACCACAGGGCGCGTCAGCGCTTCCAGCCCAGGATCAGGTCGTACAGCAGCCATTCGAGGGTCTTGTCGGTCAGCCACAGGAACAGCGACATCACCACCACAAAGGCAAACACGTACAACGTCATCTGGGTCGCTTCCTTGCGAGCGGGCCAGACCACCTTCTTGAGTTCGCGGACCGACTCCTGGCCGTATCCGATCAAGGCCTTGCCTTGCTCGGCCGTCAGGAACAGCGCCACGGCGCCTCCCAGCAGCAGCAGCAGAGCAATCCACTGCACGAAGGCGCCTTGCTTCGACAACGCATAGAAGGCCGCCAGCGATGTGATCAGCAGCAGCGCTGCCCCGATCAGCCGAGCCCGATCCGGACCCTGAACGACGGTTTCAGCCTGTTGGTTCGTCATCACTTTCAACCCGATGGACAGCAATACACAGTAGAAAAACCCGCTGGAGCATCAGCTCCTGCGGGTTTTATCAAGAGGACCAGCTTATTGAAAGCTGGCAGGGGCAGAGGGAATCGAACCCCCAACCTTCGGTTTTGGAGACCGACGCTCTGCCAATTGAGCTATACCCCTGTGACCTTTCGACTTTAGGCGAAGATCTTGGCGACGACGCCGGCGCCGACGGTGCGGCCGCCTTCACGG
>DALYHR010000308.1:0-2855 GCA_031970775.1 Burkholderiaceae bacterium
GCGCCTGCTCCGAGCCGGCGCGCTCGTCGGGAAGGTCGTGGAAGCTGCGGGGGCGAAGGTCGCTGGTGGCATTGCCGAAAAGGGCATGGAGTGGCTTGCCGGCATGATTGAGCAAGACGAAAGCGTTGAGGCACTTCACGCCGAGCTGTCTAAGGCTTTGCGCGAACAGAAGAGGCGTTTTCTCATCGTCATTGACGACATCGATCGGCTCGCGCCTGACGAAGCCTTGCTCATCTTCCGACTGGTCAAGTCCGTCGGTCGGCTACCAAATGTCATGTACCTGCTGGTCTATGACCGCCCGCTGGCCGAAAAGATCGTTAGCGAACGCTACCCTTCGGAAGGTCCGCACTATCTAGAAAAGATCGTACAGGCCGCGTTCGAACTGCCCGATCCATCTTCGCTTGATGTTCAGCAGCATCTGCTGTCGCTGATCGAATCGATCTGTGGTGCGCCTGCAGAGGCGGATCTCGTTCGCTTCATGAACATCTTCTACGAAGGAATCTCCCCATCGATGCGTACGCCGCGGGATGTCACACGCTTTACGAACTCGCTGAGCGTGTCCTGGCCGGCTGTGGCTGGCGAGGTAGATCGAGCCGATTTCCTCGCGTTGGAACTGCTCCGGCTGTTGCAGCCGGCCATCTATCGAGCCATCCGGCAGAACAAGGAGCAACTGACCGGTAGCAGGCGTGGTGATGGGCGTGATCGTGAAGCAACGGCACAGCACTTCAACAGCCTGCTCTTCGGAACGGCACCGCCATCAGACCACGACCGAATGCGGCGACTGCTGATGCGGCTGTTCCCGGCACTGGAGTCCGCATGGTCCAACAAAGGCTACAGCGATGGGTTCGCACGCCAATGGGCGATGGAGCGGCGAGTCTGCTCTGCGGACTATTTCGATTCGTACTTTCGCTTTGCGATCGGCGATGCGGTGCTCACCAGCACCGAACTGGACGCATTCCTAGCCCGCGCCGATGACGTCGAGCACGTAAAGACGACTCTGCGCAACGCTGTCATCGTGACCCGTCGGGCAGGCGGCACTAAGGCCGCCGTATGGCTCAACGAGCTGAACACACATTCAGCGCGTATAGGTCCCGACAAGATTCAGCCGCTGCTGACGGCGCTGTTCGAGGTTGCCGACGAGATCAATGTTGAAGCCGATAAGGCGAAGGGCTTCAGCATGTTCAGTAATGAACTTCGTTTGCATTGGCTGCTGCGGTCGCTGACGAGAGAGCGCCTGTCGCTCGATGAACGGTCCAACGTTTTCCGACAGGCCTGCAACAAGGCTTCTCTGGGCTGGCTTGCCGACTTTACGCATTCAGTCTGGACAGAGTATCACCCAAGGGAAGGTAAGGAACCCGAGCCGCCCGAGAACTGCCTGACTACGGAGGCAGACGCTGAGCAACTCCGCGTCCTCCTTCGTGCGCGAATCGAAGCTGCAGCGCAGGATGGTTCGCTGCTTGCACACAGGGATCTGCACTCTCTGTTGCACTCGTGGATGGACCTGGCCACTGACGACGGAGCTTCGGTCAGAGCGTGGACCTCCGCAGTCTTCGCGACCGATAACGGAGTGCAGCAGCTTGCCAAGGTATTCACCTCATATGCCTGGACGCAAAGTATGGGATTTGCAGGGATGGGCGATGCAGTCGCGAAGCGCGTGACGCGGGTCAGTCCCCAAGGCATAGCCCGATTAATTGATCTGGAGGCATTCCGGCCACGCGTCGAGGCCGTTGCCGCTACAGGAGCAAGCCCAGAGGTCCAAGAATTCCTCGCTGCTTGGCAGCGTGCCGACCGTGGGGATCGAGATTGACGGTCTCTGCCTAGTCAATAGCGGCACGCAGATGGAGCCGAGGTCGAGCGTCGGCACCCATTCTGAAGCGGGCGTCTCCGTGGCTACCGCCTCACCAACTCCACACTCAACCGATTCGGGCTGTAGTCGGTGGAGCGTTCCAGTTCCAGGCGGGTGGCAAACAGCCAGCCGTCCAGCCATCCGGCCAGCGGGTGCTCGGCGCCGAGTTGCAGTGAGCCGCCCACGCCGCCGCCCGGGCCGCCGGCGTGGTACGGATCGCCTGAAGCCGCCTGCAACTGCGGGTCGGTGGGGTACCAGGGTGTGGCGGCTTCGTCGGTGAATGAGCGCGAGATTCCGGCCCGCGCGTCAAGCCGGGTGCCGGTGCCCAGCTCGGTGCGTAGCCGCAGCCGCGCGCCCAGCGACAGATAACGCTGCGGGCTCCAGGTGCCGCTCTGTCCCCAGGTGCTGAAGCTGTCGTTGTGGGCAAAGGACCAGAAGTTGCCGACCAGACCTCCGTCGAGCTGCCAGTTCGGCAGGCGTTGCAGGGGCCGGTCCAGCGTGGCGCGAATCTGCAGGTGCGGGTTGTCGCGCACGCCGTGCCCGCTGAGCTGTCCGGCCCGCAGGCTCAGGCTGCCGGTCAGATCGTTGGCCATCGACTCGTCGACCGACAGCGTCAGCGCGTTCTGACTCACCGCCCCCCAGCGCTGGCCACTGACCGGGTCGGTCGCTCCCAGCCAGGACAGCAGCGTGCCGGTCATCGGCCGGCGGGCTAGTTCCAGATCGAGGGTACGGGTGGCCGTGCGTAACAGCCGCCGGCTCCAGCGCGCGCTGAAGTCCGGAATCGGCCCGTCGTGCAGGCCCAGCTCCAGCGCGTCGGCTTCCACTGCGCCCAGATCAACCTGTGTGCCTGCACTGATCTTGGTGGCGGCTGCCTGCTGGGGAATATCGACCGCCTGCGCCTGGGTGGCCTGACCGAGCAGATTGCCGCTCCAGGTTGGGGTTCGATAGCGTCCTGCATCCAGCGTCAGCCGCTCCAGACTCAGCCAGGCCGGGCCGTCGATTTGAGCCA
>DALYHR010000309.1:0-2848 GCA_031970775.1 Burkholderiaceae bacterium
GGTGGGTCTTGCCCAGCATCGTGAGCTGGCCCTTGACTTCGCTGACCTTATCGCCGTTGAAGCTGAACTGATCGCCCTTGAACACGGCGGTCGGGAACTGCTCGACATCGAAGAAATCGGCGCCACGCAGATGCTTCTCGAACGGTGCCACGCCCGTGTTGATCGAGCCGGTTTCCAGGGTCAGCTCGACCTTGCCCTTCTTGGCGGCACGATCGATCTCGACCGAGCCCGACTTCTTGTCAAAGCGGCCGCGGTTGGTCGAGGTACCGAAATGCTGCACTTCGAACGTGACGAACGTATGGGTCGGTTCGATGGCGTAGGTCGCCACTTCGGCCTGGGCGGCAGCGCCGGCGGCCAGCAGGGAGGCGGCAGCCACGGCGCGGATCAGGGAAGACTTCTTCATGGGGAACACCTCTGGTGTAGGAAGGGAGCGGAAATGCGGCAGGGGATGAGGCGGAATCTCAACGCCCGGCCTTGACGAACACAAAACGGAACTTCACGGTGACTTCGTTGGCAACGATGCTCGGGTCGGCCCATTCGCCGTCGCCGATGCCGAAATCAAGCCGGCGCAGCAGCACCGTACCGCTGGCGGTCAGCCCGGTGGGCGAGGCCTGCACCGTGAACGGCACGGTCATCGGACGGGAACGCCCCTTCAGCTCCATCGTGCCCTGGGCCTCCCAGCGGTCGGCGGCGACCTTGCGCACCGACTGCGAGACAAAGCGGGCCTGCGGAAACTTGGCCACGCCAAACCAGTCGATCTTGGCCAGTTCGACCTCCAGCTCCTTCGAGCCCAGGCTGGCGCTGGTCAGCTCGATGCTCAGCCCGATCTGCGTCGGCTCGGCCGCCTTGGCGGCATCAGCCTCCAGCCGGGCGTCGAAGCGCTTGAACTGCCCGTCCATCGGCACGCCCATCTGCTTGCCAGTGAAGGCCAGCTCGCTGTGGGCAGCATCGAGCTTCCAGGCGGGAGCCGGAGCGGCAGCAGCCTTGGCGGCCTTGGTCTGAGCGAAAGCCGATTCCGGCGTCGCAGCCGAGCCCAGCAGCGCGCCGGCCAACAGCGCAGGCAGCAGCCAGGCGCCGAGGCGCATGCGGTTCAGCAGCCCGTCGCGGTCGATGAAATGGTGCTTGAACGCTGCGCCGATGTGCATCAGCACCGCCAGCGCCAGCCCGATCGCCAGCAGCTTGTGGGCTGCCTTGAACAGCGGCGCGATCTCCTTGTCGGCGGCCATCAGATCCGGCCAGGGCACGGTGCCAAACAGCACGATCGGGAAGCCCGAGGCAGAGCTGTAGGCCCAGCCTGCCAGCGGAATACCCAGGCCGAGCAGATACATCGCCGCCAGCACACTGTGGTGTGCTGCCTTTTGCCAGGCCGGCATGGCTGCCTGCGTGGCCGCAGACAGCGGCGGCGGCCGGTGGGTGAAGCGCCAGACCAGCCGCAGCACGGTCAGCAGCAGGATCACCACGCCAACCGACTTGTGCCAGTTGAAGTACTTGACCCGGGCCGGCGAGAACGGCAGCTCGTGCATCCACACCCCGAAGGCGAATTCACCGATCAGCAGCACGGCCAGCAGCCAGTGCAGCAGCACGGCAGTGCGGGTGTAACGCCCCGGGTCGGTCGGGGAGGCATTGAGGCGGGACATCGTGTTCGCTCCGGTTCTTCGAATCGGTTGCTGGGATGGCCCGGATCGTATCGGCGCCACATCCCGAGTGAATTCATCGGAATTGATGGCGCCAGTTCAAAGCACTGAATCAGCGGGGGCGTTTTGGGCGCGCGCCCCCGGCAGGTTTGGTAGTCGGTTTGGCTGTGCCCTGCGATCTCGGCGGCAGCCCGGTGTGCTGCGTCAGTACCCGGCCCTTCTTGACCGGGTCATGGCCCGCACTGCTCGCCTGGGCACTCGGCTTGGCCCCCGGCTTGGCACCCGGGGTCGAGTTCTTGCGCCGGGCGCTCTCATAGGCGCCGTCGGTGATCGGCTGGAAGGTCGGGATCAGATGCTGCTTGCCGTTGCCGATCAGGTCGGCCCGGCCCATCTCCTTGAGCGCTTCGCGCAGCAGCGGCCAGTTGTTCGGGTCGTGGTAGCGCAGGAAGGCCTTGTGCAGGCGCCGGCGCCGGTCGCCCTTGACCACATCGACCGCATCGGCCCCGGCGCGGGTGACCTTGCGCAGGGTGTTGCGGCCGGAGTAGTACATCGCCGTGGCGGTGGCCATCGGACTGGGGTAGAAGGTCTGGACCTGATCGGCGCGGAAGCCGTTTTTCTTCAGCCAGATCGCCAGATTCATCATGTCCTCATCGCTGGTGCCCGGGTGGGCGGCGATGAAGTACGGCACCAGAAACTGCTGCTTGCCGGCCTGTGCGCTGTAGAGATCGAACAGCTGCTTGAAGCGGTCGTAGGTGCCGATGCCCGGCTTCATCATCTTCGACAGCGGGCCCTGCTCGGTGTGCTCGGGCGCGATCTTCAGGTAGCCGCCGACATGGTGCGTGACCAGTTCGCGGATGTACTCGGGCGACTTGATCGCCAGGTCGTAGCGCAGCCCGGAGCCGATCAGGATCTTCTTGACGCCCTTGAGCGCGCGGGCGCGGCGGTACATCTTGATCAGCGGGCCGTGGTCGGTGGTGAGGTTCTGGCAGATGCCCGGCCACACGCAGGAAGGCTTGCGGCAGGCCGCCTCGATCTCGGGGCTCTTGCAGCCCAGGCGATACATGTTGGCGGTCGGTCCACCCAGATCGCTGATCACGCCGGTGAAGCCCTTGACCCGGTCGCGAATCTGCTCGATCTCCTGGATCACCGAGTCTTCCGAGCGGCTCTGGATGATGCGGCCCTCGTGCTCGGTGATCGAGCAGAAGGTGCAGCCG
>DALYHR010000310.1:0-2847 GCA_031970775.1 Burkholderiaceae bacterium
GCGTCGCGGGCCAGCTCGGCGGCCGGGCCATCCAGCGCCAGCGCCCCGGTCTCCAGCACATAGCCGTAGTCGGCGACTTCGAGCGCGGCGCGGGCGTTTTGCTCGACCAGCAGAATCGTCACCCCGGTTTCGCGCAGGCGGCGGATGATCTGGAAGATCTCGCGCACCACCAGCGGCGCCAGCCCGAGGCTGGGTTCGTCGAGCATCAGCAGCCGGGGCTGACTCATCATCGCCCGGCCGATCGCCAGCATCTGGCGCTCGCCGCCCGAGAGCGTGCCGGCCGCCTGGGCGCGGCGCTCCTTGAGCCGCGGAAACAGCGCGTAGACCTGATCGAGCACGTCGAGCGCCTTGCGGTTGCCGAGCTGATGCTGGCGCCACGAGCCCAGCAGCAGGTTGTCGGCCACGCTCATCGGCGCAAACAGGGCGCGCTTTTCCGGCACCAGCGCCATGCCGCGCATCACCCGCTGCTCCAGCGTGGCGCCGCCGATCACTTCGCCATCGAAGCGGATCTCGCCGCGCGAAGGCAGCGCGCCGATCAGCGCATTGAGCAGGGTCGATTTGCCGGCGCCATTGGGTCCGATCACCGTCACCACCTGCCCGACGCGGGCCTGCAGTTCGATGCCGGTCAGCACGTCGGCGCGGCCGTAGCCGGCCTGCAGGCCCGAGACCCGCAGCAGCAGTTCTTCACTCATCAGTGACCTCTTCCTGTTGAGCCGGTATTAGTGTTCGGTGCCCAGATAGGCGGCACGCACCTTGTCGCTGGCGCGCACCTCGGCCGGAGTGCCTTC
Source organism: Burkholderiaceae bacterium (assembly GCA_031970775.1). Classification (GTDB taxonomy): domain Bacteria; phylum Pseudomonadota; class Gammaproteobacteria; order Burkholderiales; family Burkholderiaceae_C; genus Sphaerotilus. The sequence goes on from DALYHR010000310.1 coordinate 789, forward strand.
CATCAGCCAGGTGCCGAACTCCATCACCACGATCCGGTCGGTCAGGTTCATGACGAAGTCCATGTCGTGCTCGACCAGCAGCAGGCTCATGCCCTCGGCGCGCAGTTGCGCCAGCACAGCCGCCAGCGCCTGCTTTTCCTTGTGGCGCAGACCGGCGGCCGGCTCGTCGAGCAGCAGCAGCGCGGGGTCGGTGCACAGCGCCCGGGCGATCTCCATCAGCCGCTGCTGGCCCAGCGCCAGATTGCCCGCCGGCATGTCGATCAGATCCTGCAGGCCGATGCGCTCGAGCTGCTGGCGGGCCTGCTTGAGCAGACGATGCTCCTCGACCCGATCAAAGCCGGCCATCGCGCTGCCGGTACTGACCGACAGGCGGCGGTGAGCACCGAGGGCGACGTTTTCCAGCACGCTCATCTCCGGCACCATGCGCACATGCTGGAAGGTGCGCGACACCCCCAGCCCGGCGATCTGCCGCGAGCTGCGGCCCTGCACCGCCTGACCCAGCACCCGCACCTCGCCGCTGGTCGGATGCAGCACCCCGGTGATCAGGTTGAAGGTGGTCGATTTGCCGGCGCCATTCGGGCCGATCAGGCCGACGATCTCGCCGGCGCGCACCGAGAAGTTGATGTCGTTGACCGCCACCAGCCCGCCGAAGGTCTTGCGCAGCGCCTTGACCTCCAGCACGGTCGAGGCGGGCTCGGGCTGATCGCGTCGGCCCAACTCCTTGGCCTCGGCCCAGATGCGCGGTTCGTGACGGCGCGGCGGCAGCCAGCGCACCAGCCAGGGCCACAACCCCTGCGGCGAGACCTTGAGCATCGCCACCATCAGCACGCCGAAGACGACGATCTCCAGATGCGCCGAGGTGCCGGCGCCGATCAGCGGCAGCCAGGCCTGCAACTGATCCTCGACCAGCCGGAACAGGGCCGCACCGGCAAAGGCGCCCCACAGATGCCCGACCCCACCGAGCACCACCATGAACAGGTATTCGATGCCGTACTTCAGGCTGAACGGGCTCGGGTTGACCGAGCGCTGATCGTGGGCGTAGAGCCAGCCTGCCACCGAGGCGTACAGCGCCGCCAGCACGAAGACGATCACCTTGTAGCGCAGGGTGGCCACTCCCATCGCCTCGGCCATCGTCACTCCGCCCTTGAGCGCGCGGATGGCCCGCCCCGGGCGCGAATGCATCAGATTCATCAGCGCCACCGCCCCGGCGATCGCCAGCCCCCAGGTCAGGTAATAGAGCCGGCGCGGCTCGATCAGCGCGGTATCGGCCATCGAGATCGGAGGCACGCCCAGCAGGCCGTCGTACTTGCCGAGAAAGTCGAGATTGCCCAGCAGATAGAACACCGACAGGCCCCAGGCCATGGTGGCCAGCGGCAGGTAGTGGCCGGACATGCGCAAGGTGATCAGCCCCAGCACCAGCGAAATCACCAGCGTCAGACCCAGACCGAGCAACAGCCCGGCCCAGGGGGACCAGCCCAGCTGCGTCGTGCACCAGGCGGTGGCATAGGCGCCGATGCCGACAAAGGCGGCCTGCCCGAAGGAAGTCAGCCCCGCCACCCCGGTCAGCATCACCAGCCCGAGCCCGACCATCGCATTGCGGCCGATCAGATTGAGCTCGCTGAACCAGTAGTCCGGCAGCGGCAGCAGCGGCAGCAGCGGCAGCAGCGCCATCACGGTGATGAAGCCCAGCAGCACCAGCCGGCCCGGGGTGGACTGGCTGGCCGCCACGGCCTTGCGGCGGCGGGCGCTGCTGCCCTCAGACGTCGTCGTCACGGTCTCACTCGTCGTCTTCATGGTGTCCTTCGAGCAGGGAACGCCACAGCAGGCCCGGCAGGATCGCGGTAAACACGATCACTTCCTTGTAGGAACTGGCCCAGAAGGCCCCGAACGATTCCAGCAGCCCCACCCCCAGCGCGCTGGCCCCCGCCACCACGAAGGAAGACAGCCCCGCCAGGATCGCGGCGACGAAGCCCTTGAGCCCGATCAGAAAGCCGCTGTCGTAGAACACCGTGGTGGTCGGGCCGATCAGCAGCCCGGACAGCCCGCCGATGAAGGCGGC
>DALYHR010000311.1:0-2846 GCA_031970775.1 Burkholderiaceae bacterium
GGCGCTGGCAAAACCGGTCATGCTGTACACTGACATGGCGGATCTCACGATCTCTGTAGGCAAACTTCCATTATGTCAAAGCCAAAACCGGCACCGCTGCCCCCCGGTACCGTGGTGGGGGGATATCAGGTCATCCGCAAGTTGGCGGCGGGCGGATTCGGCGTGGTCTATCTCGCTGAGGATGAAGAGCGACGTCTGGTCGCACTCAAGGAATATCTCCCTTCGTCGCTGGCCGAACGTGCCCCCGGCGAGATGGTGCCCACCGTCAAGCCCGAGAAACAGCCCCTGTACCGTCTGGGTCTGAAAAGCTTCTTCGAAGAAGGCCGGTCGCTGGCCCAGATCAGCCACCCGAGCGTGGTTTCGGTGCTGAACTTCTTCCGCGAGAACGAAACCGTCTACATGGTGATGAACTACCTGCAGGGCGACACGCTGCAGGACTTCATCGTCACCGCCCGTGATCTCAAGCGCGACAAGGTTTTCCGCGAGTCGACTATCCGTTCGTTGTTCGACGAGATCCTGCGCGGCCTGCGCATCGTGCATCAGCACAAGATGCTGCACCTTGATATCAAGCCCGCCAACATCTTCATCACCAACGACAACAAGGCGGTGATGCTGGATTTCGGTGCCGCGCGCGAAGTGCTGAGCAAGGAAGGCAACTTCATCCGGCCGATGTACACGCCCGGCTTTGCCGCGCCAGAGATGTATCGCCGCGACGGCACGCTGGGCCCCTGGACCGACATCTACGCTATCGGCGCCTGTATCTACGCCTGCATGCAGGGCTATCCGCCCAACGACGCGCCGCAGCGCCTTGAAAAGGACCGGCTCAGCCTGTCGCTATCTCGTTTGCGCAACATCTATTCGGACAACCTCATCGAGGTCACCGAGTGGTGCATGTCCACCGACGCGCTGGCTCGCCCGCAGAGCGTCTTCGCCTTGCAAAAGGAACTGGCCCGCGAGGCCGAACGGCGCTACACCAAACTGTCATTCAGCGAACGTCTGAAACTGCAGATCGAGAACCTCAAGACCGGCGCGGCCAAGGCCTGAATCGCTCATGCGCTTTTCGGTCTATCAGATCAGCCGTCGCGGGGGACGCGAGAAAAACGAGGATCGGATGGGGTACTGCTATACGCGGACCTCAGGCCTCTTTGCCGTCGCCGACGGCATGGGCGGTCACCCGGAAGGCGAGGTGGCTTCGCAGCTGGCGCTGCAAACCCTGGCCTCCATGTTCCAGCGCGAAGCCAAGCCCAAACTCAAGGATCCGCGTCGCTTTCTCACCGATGGCGTGATGGCCGGACATCACCAGTTGCTGCGCTACGCCACCGAAAAGGCGCTGATCGACACCCCTCGCACCACCATCATCGCCTGCGTCTTGCAGCAGCGCGAAGCCTATTGGGCCCACTGCGGGGACTCGCGGCTGTACTTCGTGCGCGGCAACAAGCTGATCACTCGCACCCGTGACCATTCCTACAGCGAGCTCCAGGAAACGCTCTCCAACGTGATTCCGCTCGGCGAGAAGGTCAACCGCAACGTGCTGTTCACCTGCCTGGGCAGCCCGGGCAAGCCGGTGGTCGACATCGTCGGCCCGATGGTGATGCAACCGGGCGACCGCTTCCTGCTGTGCTCGGATGGCCTGTGGGGCAGCGTCGACGACGAGACGATCGCCGACCATCTGGCCGGCCGGCCAATCATCGACGCCGTGCCCGAACTGGTTGAGCGCGCCCTGCGCATCGCCGGTGAAAAGAGCGACAACGTCACCGTGCTGGCGGTCGAGTGGGAAGCCGCCGAGGACAACGATCTGGTCGCCGGCGTCGAGACCGACACGCTGGGCAACGAGATGTTCGCCTCCACCATCCAGGCCGGCAACATGCACGACGTCGAGGACGACATCCTCGACGACGCCGAGATCGAACGCTCGATCCGCGAGATCAACGACGCCATCCGGCGCAGCGGGAACAACCAGCGCCGCCCCGGCAGCTGAACCTCTCCCTCCTTTTTTCTCTTCTTCCCCCTTCGATTCCATGACGTTTCAACGCCCAGGGCAACGCAGCCCGGATTCCCTGCGCCCGGTCCGCATCACGCGCCAGTACACCAAGCACGCCGAGGGCTCGGTGCTGATCGAGTTCGGCGACACCAAGGTGCTCTGCACCGCCTCGGTCGAAGAGCGTGTGCCGCCGCACCAAAAGGGCAGCGGCGAAGGCTGGGTGACGGCTGAGTACGGCATGCTGCCGCGCGCCACCCACACCCGCGGCGCCCGCGAGGCCGCCAAGGGCAAGCAAAGCGGTCGCACCCAGGAGATCCAGCGCCTGATCGGCCGTTCGCTGCGCTGCGTCTTCGACCTCAAGGCCCTGGGGGAGCGCACCATTCACCTCGACTGCGACGTGATTCAGGCCGACGGCGGCACCCGCACCGCGGCAATCACCGGGGCCTACGTGGCGGCGCACGACGCGGTCAGCTGGCTGCTGGCCAAGGGAGCGATCGCCCAGTCGCCGCTCAAGGACGCCGTCGCAGCGATCTCGGTCGGCATCGTCGAGGGCACGCCGTTGCTCGACTTGGAATACATCGAAGACTCGGCCTGCGATACCGACATGAATGTGGTGATGACCGGCGCTGGCCACTTCGTCGAGGTGCAGGGCACCGCTGAAGGCGTGGCCTTCACCCGCGTTGAAATGGACCAACTGCTCGGTTTGGCAGAAGCCGGCATCCGCCAGCTGATCGATGCCCAGAAGGCTGCGCTGGCGACAACCCCCGCCTAATGACACCGATGAAGCTGGTTCTCGCCTCCAACAACGCCAAGAAGCTCAAGGAACTCTCCGCGCTGCTGGCGCCGCTGCCGATCGAGCTGATCA
>DALYHR010000312.1:0-2841 GCA_031970775.1 Burkholderiaceae bacterium
GCCGCCGATGAGCTTGCGGTACTCGTTGGACTTGAAGTCCGACAGGCGAACGATCACCGGCTTGGGCCAGAAGGCTGCCGCGATGGTGGCGATCCCTTCGGCAAGCTTGTCGACATAGAACGCGCGCGGGCTGGCGTGACCGCGTGCCACCGATTCGACCGCCTTTTTCAGGTCAGCATCGACATTGGGGTAGTCGAGGATGACGCGCGGGTGCACGCCGATGTTGTTGTTGATGATGAATTCGAGGCGGGCCAGACCCACGCCCGAATTCGGCATCTGAGCGAAATCGAAGGCCAGCTGCGGGTTGCCGACGTTCATCATCACCTTGACCGGGCACTCGGGCATCTCGCCGCGGCTGACCTCGGTGATTTCCATCTCCAGCAGACCGTCGTAGATGTGACCGGTGTCGCCTTCGGCGCAGGACACCGTCACCAATTGGCCGTCCTTGAGCGTCGCAGTGGCATCACCGCAGCCCACCACCGCCGGAATGCCGAGTTCGCGGGCGATGATTGCCGCGTGGCAGGTGCGGCCACCGCGGTTGGTGACGATGGCGCTGGCGCGCTTCATCACCGGCTCCCAGTTCGGGTCGGTCATGTCGGTGACCAGCACATCGCCGGGCTGCACACGGTCCATTTCGGTGATGCTGTGCACCAGTCGCACCGGACCGGTGCCTATCTTCTGACCGATAGCACGGCCTTCGGCCAGCACCGTGCTGGTGCCCTTGAGCTTGAAACGTTGCTCAACCTGCCCCGCCGACTGACTTTTCACCGTCTCAGGGCGTGCCTGCAGGATGTAGAGCTGGCCGTCACCGCCATCCTTGCCCCACTCGATGTCCATCGGACGGCCGTAGTGCTGCTCGATGATCAGGGCGTAGCGAGCCAGTTGCGAGACCTCTTCGTCGGTCAGCGAGAAGCGATTACGCAACTCGGTCGGGGTGTCGGTGGTCTTGACCAACTTGCCGCTGGCTGCCTTTTCCTCCGGCGAAGCGAACTCCATGCGGATCAGCTTGGAGCCAAGGTTGCGGCGGATTACTGCCTGCTTGCCGGCCTTGAGCATCGGCTTGTGAACGTAGAACTCGTCCGGATTGACGGCGCCCTGCACCACTGTCTCGCCCAGGCCGTAGCTGGAGGTGATGAAGACCACCTCCTCAAAGCCCGATTCGGTATCGATGGTGAACATCACACCGGCAGCACCGAGATCAGATCGAACCATACGTTGCACGCCGGCCGACAGCGCTACGTCGGCATGGGCGAAGCCCTTGTGCACGCGGTAGGAGATGGCGCGGTCGTTATACAGCGACGCGAACACTTCCTTCATCTTGTGCAGCACGTCTTCGATGCCGACGACATTGAGGAAGGTTTCCTGCTGACCGGCGAACGAAGCGTCCGGCAGATCTTCGGCGGTCGCCGACGAGCGCACGGCGAAAGACGCGTTCGGGTTGCCGGCGGTCACGCGGGCGAACTCGGCGCGGATGGCGGCTTCCAGATCGGCGGGGAACTCGGCAGCCTCAACCCAGCCGCGGATTTCGGCACCGGCCTCGGCCAGCGCGCGCACGTCCTCGGTGTCGAGGGTAGCCAGACGGGCGTTGATCTTTTCGGTCAGCCCCCCGTGGGTGAGGAACTGCCGGAAGGCGTGGGCCGTGGTTGCAAACCCACCAGGCACGCGCACGCCGGAAGCGGCGAGCTGCGAAATCATTTCGCCCAGCGAGGCGTTCTTGCCGCCGACGGTTTCCACGTCGGTCATGCGAAGTTGCTCGAACGGCGCGACCAGAGCGGTCGCCAGTGCAGGGTTGGACATCAAAAGCTCCTGAAGTAAAAACGAATAGGTTTAGATAGATAGAGACTGCGGATTCTACGAGTGGAAAGCTGTCGAATCCTGTCATAGTCCTTGCTCAGCCACAGTGGCTGCCACAGCCTCTTTCACTCATGCCCAACCGTACCGTCTTTTTCATCTCCGATGGCACTGGCATCACTGCCGAGACCTTTGGTAATTCGATCCTGGCGCAGTTCGCCATCAAGCCGCGCCACATCCGTCGGCCCTTCATCGATACCGTGGACAAGGCTCACGGCGTGATCAACGAGATCAATGCCTGTGCCGAACGCGAGGGCATGCGTCCGATTGTGTTCCTGACGCTGGTCAACGAGGATGTGCGCGAGCTGGTCAGCTCACGGCCGAATGCGTTGGTGATGGACATGTTTCGCACTTTCGTTGAACCGATCGAAGCCGAGCTGGGGCTCAAGAGCAATCACCGGGTTGGGCGCTTTTCGGATGTAGCCCGCAGTCAGGAATACAGCGACCGCATCGAGGCGATCAATTTTTCGCTTGATCACGATGACGGGCAGTCATCGCGCAACCTTGATTCGGCGGATGTCATCCTGCTCGGCGTCAGTCGCAGCGGCAAGACGCCCACCTCGCTGTATCTGGCAATGCAGCACGGCATTAAGGCGGCCAACTACCCGCTGATTCCTGAGGACTTCGATCGAGGCGCACTGCCTCCAGCCCTGCTGCCCTTCAAGCGGAAATGCTTCGGCCTGACCATTGATCCCGAGCGGTTGAGCCAGATCCGCAATGAGCGCCGTCCCGGCAGCCGCTACGCCTCGATCGAAAACTGTCGGGCCGAGGTCCGCGACGCCGAGCGCATGATGAAGCGTGAAGGGATCGCTTGGCTGTCTTCGACCCACAAATCAATCGAGGAAATCGCCACCACCATCCTGCGGGATATTCGTCCCGATCGGCTGATGTATTGAAATAAGACCCCTTCCGCTCACGACCCGCAGTTTCCGGAGAAAGCTGCGGGTTACTGGGGTTATTCTGAGTTATGGTGAGCGGAAATAACAAAAC
>DALYHR010000313.1:0-2829 GCA_031970775.1 Burkholderiaceae bacterium
ACGTGGTCATCGACATCATCTGTTTCCGCAAGCTCGGTCACAACGAGCAGGACACCCCGGCGCTGACCCAGCCGCTGATGTACCGCAAGATCGGTGCTCACCCCGGCACGCGCAAGCTCTACGCTGACAAGCTCTCGGCCCAGGGCATGGGCGAGTCGCTGGGTGACGACATGGTCAAGGCCTACCGTTCAGCGATGGACGAGGGCCGCCACACCGTCGATCCGGTGCTGTCGAACTACAAGAGCAAGTTCGCGGTCGACTGGGCTCCGTTCCTGGGCCGCAAGTGGACCGATGCGGCTGATACTGCCGTTCCGCTGACCGAGTGGAAGCGCCTGTCCGAGCGCCTGACCTCGATTCCGAGCAGCGTGAACATGCATCCGCTGGTCAAGAAGGTCTACGACGACCGCGCTGCGATGGGTCGCGGCGAGACCAATGTCGACTGGGGCATGGGCGAGCACATGGCTTTCGCCTCGCTGGTCGCTGCCGGCTATCCGGTGCGTCTGTCGGGTGAAGACTGCGGTCGCGGCACCTTTACCCACCGCCATGCCGTGATTCACGATCAGAAGCGCGAGAAGTGGGACGAAGGCACCTACATCCCGCTGCAGAACGTCGCCGATAACCAGGCACCGTTCACCGTGATCGACTCGATCCTGTCGGAAGAAGCGGTGCTGGGCTTCGAGTACGGCTACGCCGCTGCCGAACCGAACACGCTGACCATCTGGGAAGCGCAGTTTGGCGATTTCGCCAACGGCGCGCAGGTGGTGATCGACCAGTTCATCGCCTCGGGTGAAGTGAAGTGGGGTCGCGTCAACGGCCTGACGCTGATGCTGCCGCACGGCTACGAAGGCCAGGGCCCCGAGCACAGCTCGGCGCGTCTGGAGCGTTTCATGCAGCTGGCTGCCGACACCAACATGCAGATCGTGCAGCCGACCACGGCCAGCCAGATCTTCCATGTGCTGCGTCGCCAGATGGTTCGCCCGCTGCGCAAGCCGCTGGTGATCTTCACCCCGAAGTCGCTGCTGCGTAACAAGGACGCCACCTCGCCGGTCAACGAATTCACCAAGGGTGAGTTCCGCACTGTGATCGGCGAGCAAAACGCCGCGATCGATACTGCCAAGGTCAAGCGCGTCATCGTTTGCTCGGGCAAGGTCTATTACGACCTGGTCAAGAAGCGCGACGAAAAGCGCAACGATGTGGCCGTCATTCGTGTCGAGCAGCTCTATCCGTTCCCGCACAAGGCCTTTGCTGCGGAACTGAAGAAGTACCCGAACGTGACCGACATCGTCTGGTGTCAGGACGAGCCGCAAAACCAGGGCGCCTGGTTCTTTGTGCAGCATCAGATCCACGAAAACATGTTCGAGGGTCAGAAGCTCGGCTACGCCGGCCGTCCGGCTTCGGCATCGCCGGCCTGTGGCTATGCCCACCTGCACCAGGATCAGCAAAAGGCACTGCTCGATCAGGCCTTCGCCAAGCTCAAGGGCTTCGTCCTGACCAAGTAATGACCCGCTGACCTGCCGTTTCCGCCCGGGCTGGAGTCCCGCCCGGGTGTCGAGACCCAGGAGGCAGGTCGCTTACGCACAGAACACGAGAACCATCATGGCAATTGTTGAAGTCAAAGTTCCGCAGCTTTCCGAATCCGTGGCCGAAGCCACCCTGCTGCAGTGGAAGAAAAAGCCCGGCGAAGCCGTGGCGATCGATGAAATCCTGATCGAAATCGAGACCGACAAGGTCGTGCTCGAAGTGCCGGCCCCGGCTGCTGGCGTGCTGGCTGCCCATATCGTCGCAGACGGCGGCACCGTGGTCTCCGATCAGCTGATCGCGCAGATCGATACCGAAGGCAAGGCCGGTGCTGCCGCCGCTGCGCCGGCTGCTGCCGCTGCTCCGGTGGCTGCTGCTCCCGCCGCCGGTGGTTCGAAGGGTGATGTCGCCATGCCGGCTGCTGCCAAGCTGCTGGCCGACAACGGTCTGGCTGTCGGCGATGTCGCCGGCTCGGGCAAGGATGGTCGCGTCACCAAGGGCGATGTGCTGGCGGCGGTGGCCGGCGGTGCCAAGCCGGCCGCTGCGCCGGTGCCTGCTCCAGTGCCTGCTCCAGTGGCTGCTCCGGTGAACCCGGCCGTGGCCAAGCCGCTGCCCTCTGTCTCGGCCCCGGCTCTGCCGACGCAGAATCTGGCCGATCGCCCCGAGCAGCGCGTGCCGATGAGCCGTCTGCGTGCTCGTATCGCCGAGCGTCTGGTGCAGTCGCAATCGACCAACGCCATCCTGACCACCTTCAACGAAGTCAACATGGCTCCGGTCATGGAAATGCGCAAGCGCTTCCAGGACAAGTTCGAGAAGGAACACGGCGTCAAGATCGGTTTCATGAGCTTCTTCGTCAAGGCGGCCGTGCACGCCCTGAAGAAGTACCCGATCCTGAACTCGTCGGTCGACGGCAATGACATCGTCTACCACGGCTACTTCGACATCGGTATCGCCGTCGGTTCGCCGCGCGGTCTGGTGGTGCCGATCCTGCGCAATGCCGATCAGATGAGCTTTGCCGACATCGAAAAGAAGATTGCCGAATTCGGTCAGAAGGCCAAGGACGGCAAGCTCGGCCTCGAAGACCTGTCGGGTGGCACCTTCTCGATCTCCAACGGCGGCACCTTCGGCTCGATGCTGTCGACCCCGATCATCAACCCGCCGCAATCGGCCATCCTGGGCGTTCACGCCACCAAGGATCGCGCCGTGGTGGAAAACGGTCAGGTTGTCGTGCGTCCGATCAACTATCTGGCCATGTCCTACGACCACCGCATCATCGACGGCCGCGAAGCCGTGCTGGGCCTGGTGGCGATG
>DALYHR010000314.1:0-2826 GCA_031970775.1 Burkholderiaceae bacterium
TGAGCATCTGCCGGTCATTGACCAGCATCACCGGTGCATCGGCGCAGGCGCCGAGGCATTCACAGTGCTGCACGGTAAACACACCGTCCGGCGTGGTGGCGCCATCCTCGATGCCGAGCTCCTTGCACAGGTGCTCCAGCGCCTTCTGACCGTCACGCAGCTGGCAGGGCAGGTTGGTGCAGACGTTGAGCTTGAATTTGCCCACCGGCTGCTGGTTGTACATGTTGTAGAAGGTCGAGACCTCGCGCACCGCAATGGCCGGCATGCCCAGGTAGTCCCCGACCGCCTGCTCGGCTTGCGGAGACACCCAGCCCTGCTCCTGCTGGACGATCGACAGACAGGCCATCACGGCCGACTGCTTCTGATCGGACGGGTACTTGGCCACTTCGCGCGCGAATCGCGCCAGGGTTGCTTCACTGAACATGGTGGAGGCCGGAGGTGGAGGGCAAGGGGCGTTCGGGCGACGGACGGGCGAATCGGTGGCGGCGCTCAGCGATCGATCTCACCGAACACGATGTCCATCGTGCCGATGATGGCGACCGCGTCGGCAATCATGTGGCCGCGCGACATTTCGTCGAGGGCTGCCAGATGCACGAAGCCCGGGGCGCGGATCTTCATGCGGTACGGCTTGTTGGCACCATCGCTGACCATATAGATGCCGAATTCGCCCTTCGGGTGCTCGACTGCGGCGTAGGCCTCGCCTTCGGGCACGTGGAAGCCTTCGGTGAAGAGCTTGAAGTGGTGAATCAACTCTTCCATCGATGACTTCATCTCGACGCGCGAGGGCGGAGCCACCTTATGGTTGTCGGTGATGACCGGGCCCGGGTTGGCGCGCAGCCAGTCGACGCACTGCTTGATGATGCGGTTGGACTGACGCAGTTCCTCGACCCGCACCAGATAGCGGTCGTAGGTGTCACCGTTGACGCCTACGGGAATGTCGAAGTCCATGCGGTCGTAGACGTCGTAGGGCTGCTTCTTGCGCAGATCCCACTCGATGCCCGAACCGCGCAGCATCGCGCCGGACAGGCCGAGGTTGAGTGCGCGCTCCGGAGTGACCACGCCGATACCGACGGTACGTTGCTTCCAGATGCGGTTTTCGGTCAGCAGGGTTTCGTACTCATCGACCAGCGGCAGGAAGCGCTGGGTGAAGTCGTCGATGAAGTCCAGCAGCGAGCCCTGACGGTTCTCGTTGAGCTTGGCGGCGGAGCGAGCCGAACGCACCTTGCTTTCGCGGTACTGCGGCATCGCGTCCGGCAGATCGCGGTAGACGCCGCCCGGGCGGAAGTAGGCTGCGTGCATCCGCGCACCCGAGACGGCTTCGTACATGTCGAAGAGGTCTTCACGCTCGCGGAAGCAATAGATGAGGATGTTCATCGCGCCGCAGTCCATGCCGTGGCAACCCAGCCACAGCAGATGGTTGAGCAGGCGGGTGATCTCGGCGTACATCACGCGGATGTACTGGGCGCGGATCGGCACCTCGATGCCGAGCAACTTTTCCACGGCCAGGCAGTACGCATGCTCGTTACACATCATCGACACGTAGTCGAGACGGTCCATGTACGGCAGCGACTGGATGTAGGTCTTGGTTTCGGCCAGCTTTTCGGTGGCGCGGTGCAGCAGACCGATGTGCGGATCGGCGCGCTGAATCACTTCGCCGTCGAGTTCCAGCACCAGGCGCAGCACGCCGTGGGCGGCCGGGTGCTGCGGACCGAAGTTCAGGGTGTAGTTCTTGATGTCAGCCATGGCTCAACCTCAGTGCGTCACGTCTCAGGGGGCTCAGTGCAGACCGCCGTAGTTGTCTTCGCGCAGGATGCGCGGGGTGATTTCGCGCGTCTCGATCGAGACCGGCTCGTAAATCACCCGCTTGAGTTCGGGGTCGTAGCGCATTTCGACGTGACCCGAGACCGGGAAGTCCTTGCGCATCGGGTGGCCGATGAAGCCGTAGTCGGTCAGGATGCGGCGCAGATCCTCGTGACCTTCGAAAACGATGCCGTACATGTCGAAGGCTTCGCGTTCGAACCAGTTGGCGGCATTCCAGATCGAATTCACCGAGGCGATGCTGGGGAAGTGATCGTCCTCGCAGAACACCTTGAGACGAACGCGCCAGTTGTGTTTGATCGACAGCAGATGCGTCACCACGCAAAAGCGTGCGCCCTCCCAGGGCTGATCCTTATAGGTGCTGTAGTCGATGCCGCACAGGTCGATCAGCTGTTCAAACGCCAGCTCGTTGTCTTCCTTCAGGGCCAGGGCGATGGTCAGGTAATCCTCGGCCTTGACGGTGATGGTGATTTCGCCGCGGGCATTCACCAAATTGACCAAGCGCTCGCCGAGCACATTGTCCAGCGCTGCCTGCAGGTTTTGAAGTTTCTGACTCATGCCGGGACGCTCCGTAGCTCGTCGTTGTTCAGCGGGCGATGGTGTTTTCGCGCCGGATCTTGGCCTGCATCTGCAGGATGCCGTACAGCAGTGCCTCGGCCGTCGGCGGACAGCCTGGCACATAGACGTCGACCGGCACGATGCGGTCACAACCGCGCACCACCGAGTAGCTGTAGTGGTAGTAGCCGCCGCCGTTGGCACAGGAGCCCATCGAGAGCACCCAGCGCGGTTCGGCCATCTGGTCGTAGACCTTGCGCAGAGCCGGGGCCATCTTGTTGCATAGCGTGCCGGCCACGATCATCAGATCCGACTGGCGCGGGCTCGGGCGGAACAGCATGCCGAAGCGGTCGATGTCGTAGCGTGCGGCGCCGGCGTGCATCATCTCGACTGCACAACAGGCCAGCCCGAAGGTCATCGGCCACAGGGAGCCGGTCTTGGACCAGTTCATCA
>DALYHR010000315.1:0-2804 GCA_031970775.1 Burkholderiaceae bacterium
GAGAAGATCAGCGCGAACAGCGAGACGCGGTTGAGCGTGAAGCCCCAGGCCCAGCTGGCGAACAGCGTGGCCATCAGGGTCAGGATCACCGCGGCGCCGACGATCACTGCCTCGCGCCGGCCCAGGGCCAGACCGACCAGCAGAATCACCGAGCCGGTGGCGAAGGCCAGCTTGCCGATCAGCTTGTTGGCCTTTTCGGCAGCGGTTTCGCCGTAGTCGCGCGACACGGTCATCTCGACATCGGCCGGGATCACGCTGTTGCGCATCTCTTCCAGACGGGCGCGGGCGGAGCGGGCGACATCGACCGCGTTCTGGCCGGGCTTCTTGGTCACGGTCAGCGTCACAGCCGGATGCACACCGCCGGCCTTGAGCCCGGTGGCCGAGGCGCCGCCTTCAGCCGCGGCTGCGGCCATCGCTGCACCCGGGGTGAACCAGACATGGCGCTGCGGCTGGGCGGCGCCGGCGTCGATGCGGGCGACTTCGCGCAGATAGACCGGGCGGCCGGCATTGACGCCGACCACCAGATCGCCGACGTCTTCGGCATTGCGCAGGAAATCACCGGTCTCGATCGCGACCATGCGGGCACCGTTGCTGTCCGCGCCGGACTGCACCACGCTGCCGGCGGGCATGCGCTGGCTGGCCGCGTGCAGGGTGTCGTAGAGGCGCTTGAGGTCGATGCCGCGCTCGCGCAGGCGGGTCGGGTCGAGGGCAACCTGCACCGCCTGACCGGGGCCACCGATGCTCTGCACTTCGCGGCTGCCGGGGATGCGCTTGAGTTCGGCTTCCACCGTGCGAGCCACCCGCTCCAGCTCGGCGGCCGAGGTGGTTTCGCGGCTCCAGAGGGTCACGCCCAGCACCGGCACGTCGTCGATGCCCTTGGGCTTGACGATCGGGGCCAGCGTGCCCAGATCGCGCGGCAGCCAGTCCTGATTGGCGTTGAGCACGTCATACAGGCGCACCAGCGCTTCGGTGCGCGGCACGCCGACCTGGAACTGCACGGTCAGCACCGCCATGCCGGGGCGGGCCACCGAGTAGGTGTGTTCGATGCCGGCGATCTGCGCCAGCACCTGTTCGGCCGGACGGGCGACCATGGTCTGCACGTCCTGGCTGCTCGCCCCGGGGAAGGGGATCAGCACATTGGCCATCGTCACGTTGATCTGCGGCTCTTCCTCGCGCGGCGTGACCAGCACGGCGAACAGGCCCAGCAGCATCGCCATCAGCGCCAGCAGCGGCGTGGTGGCGTGGTCCTGGAACAGCCGGGCCATGCGGCCCGAGATGCCCAGACGTTCTTCAGCGGAAGGGTGGGATTGCGGAGTGCTCATCGGGGTGGCTCTCTCAGTGGGCCGACGACGAAGCCGACGAAACTGCCGGGGCGGCGTCCGCCAACCCGGCCCGGATCGCTTCGCGGGCGATCTGCTCGCCGGCGCGCAGGCCGGTCAGGATCTCGATGCCGGAGGCCGACTCGTTGCCGGTGCGCACGGCAGTCAGGGCGAAGCGGCCCTGGCGCACCACGTAGACGGCCGTCAGCTCGCCACGGCGCAGCACGGCCGAGGCCGGCACGCGCAGCGGCCCGGTCGCCGTCTGGGCGGCCGCAGCGTTGTTGCCCGGGGCGTCGAAGCGCACCCGCACGGTCTGACCCGGCTGCAGGGCTGCGCCGTCGGCGGCGCCGAGATTCAGGCGCCACTCGACCGTCTGAGCCACCGGATCGGTGCCGGGCAGTACCTGAACCGACTGCGGCGATACCGGCGCGCCGTCGCCCCGGTCGATGCGCAGGCCCTTGGCATCGCGGGCGGCCAGCGCCAGCGCCTGACGCGAACTGCCGACCTGCACCACGGCGCGCAGCGCCTGCGGGGCGTAGACCGAAGCGATCGGCCGGCCGGGGGCGGCCAGATCGCCCTGTTCCAACAGCGTGGCCTGCACGATGCCGTCGAAGGGTGCGGTGACCTGAGCAAAGCCACGGGCCAGCGCCGCCTGGCTCTGACCGGCCTGGGCCTGTTGCAGCCCGGCCTGGGCGGCCTTGAGCTGAGTTTCGGCCTGATCCAGGGAGGCCTGACTCACATAGCCCTGGCGGCGCAGCTCACGGGTGCGCTCGGCCTGCAGCGTGGCGTTGGCCAGTTCTGCCTGCGCCTGAGTCACTGCGGCATTGCCGCGGCTCAGACCCGCCTGGGTATCGCGCTCATCGATGCGGGCCAGCACCTGACCGGCCTTGACGCGGTCCCCGGCCTTGACCAGCAGGGCGACGACATTGCCGCCCACCTGCGCGGCCACCACGGCCTGGCGTACCGGCTGGATCGTGCCTTCGAGCTCGAAGCCGCGCGCCTGGGCGCTGGCGGTCGAGACGGTCATCACCGGCACTTCGAGGGCGGCAGCCGGAGTCGTCAGCAATTGAAGGGCAAGGGACGCGGCGCTCAGAGCGCTCAGGCGCAGGATCGGGGACATGTTTGCATTCCTGAAAATACCACTGGGGGGTATCTTAACACATACCCAATGGGGTATGTGTGGGGCCCCGATCAGCGGCTCAGCCGCGGTCGTCCCGGGGCCAGACGAAGATCCAGACGGCCGAGGCCAGGGCGAGGATCAGGGCCAGCTCCCACAGCATCGGCAGGGTCCAGACCAGTGCGAACAAGGCCGCGCACAACAGCCACCAGGCGGTCGGGGTGCGCAGCCACTTCAGCGATCGATTCATCGGAGTGCTCCGTTTTGTCAGTCGGCAGGGGATGTTGCGCTGCAACAATCAGCGCTTCGATGTCATCGCTATTCAAGGAGGTTTCGATGAACGTTCGCATCATCTCCCGGGCGCTGTT
>DALYHR010000316.1:0-2795 GCA_031970775.1 Burkholderiaceae bacterium
TGCTGAATGAGTGGCTGCTGATCCACGCACCGGCCACGGCGAAGCGCTATCCCGTTGAGGCGATGCGAACCCTGCGCGCCGAGATCGGCCGCCGTCATCCTGAATATGCTCACGACCTGACCGAGTTGCGCTTGCGTGCCACTCGGCACGCGCTGAGCGACAGCGGTGACGACCCGGCACTGGCATGTGCCGCCTTTGAGATCTTCTTTGCCGAACGTCAGAAGGTCGAGTTCTTTCCCGAGGTCCCCGAGGCGCTGGAGCGGCTCTCAGCCCGCTGGCCGCTGTTGGCCCTGACCAACGGCAACGCCGATCTGGCCGCTACCGGACTGGATCGCTGGCTGTGCGGCAGCGTCAGCGCCCGCGAGTGCGGCGTGGCCAAACCCGATGCACTCATCTTCCGGAGCGCCTGCCAGCGACTGCAGCATGCTCCGGAGGCTGTGCTGCACGTTGGCGACGACTGGCATCTGGATATCGCCGGCGCCCAGGCGGCCGGGCTTCACAGCGCCTGGATTCGCAGAAGCAGCCCATTGCCTGACTCGCCGAGAGAGCCTGAGCAGGCGCATAGCTTCCCGGACCTTCGCGCCTTGGCGGACTGGCTGGGGGCCTGAAACCCGGAGGAGTCGTACCGTTCAACAGCCGGATATACTGTATGCATGTACAGTCAATCACCCCTAACACCCAGCGGCTTTCCGTCCCCGGCCGAGGGATTTGGTGAGCCGTGCATCGACCTCAACCGCGAGCTGATCCGACATCCGCAGGCCACGTTCCTGATGCGAATTCGCACGGCACCCACCGAAGGCGCCGGCTTTGCGCCCGGGGATGTCGTGCTGATCGATCGCGCCACGGTCGCCGCATCGGGCCATCTGGTAGTCGCCGTGATCGACGATGAATTTGTGATCCGACAACTGGTTCGCCAGAACGACCGATGGATGCTGCAGATCCCCGGCAATCCAATGCGCGGCACAGCTCGCTGCGCCGACGAGCCCGTCATCGAAATCTGGGGGGTCGTCACGCACCTGATCCGCCCATGTACGCGCTGATCGACGGCAATAACTTCTACGTCAGCTGCGAACGGGTCTTCAACCCTGCGCTGCGCGGCCGTCCGGTCGTGGTGCTATCCAACAACGATGGCTGCGCCATTTCTCGCTCCGATGAAGCCCGCGGGCTCGGCATCCGAATGGGACAGCCCTGGTTTGAATGTCGCGAGTGGGTTCGCCGCGATGGTCTGATCGGTCTGAGCGCCAATTTCGCCCTGTATGGCGACATGTCGGATCGTCTGATGACACTTTTGGCGCGCTTTGCACCGAGACAGGATGTCTATTCGATCGACGAATGTTTTCTTGATCTCGAAGGTCTGGACTCCGACCGGCTCACTTGGGGGCAGAACCTGCGCAGCACCGTGCTGCGCTGGCTCGGCCTGCCTTGCTGCGTCGGCATCGGCCCGACCTTGACGCAGGCCAAGCTGGCCAATCAGATCGCCAAGAAAGCCGAACGGGGGCATTTCGGCCCGGGCGGTACAGATCTGGCTCGCGTCTGCGACCTGTCGGCCCTGACCGCAGAACGACGCAGCGATCTGCTGTCTGCCCTGGATGTCGGCGAGGTGTGGGGCGTCGGTCGACAGCTTCAACCTCGGCTCGAAGCCGACGGCCTGCACACTGTGCAGGATCTGGCCGGTGCGAATGCGCAGCGACTGGGCCAGCGGTACTCGGTCAGCCTGGAGCGCACCGTGCTCGAACTTCAAGGCCAGCGCTGCATCGATCTGTCGACCGACCCGGTACCGCGGCAACAGATTCTGGTCAGCCGCTCCTTCGGTCAGGCGGTCACACAGCCGAGCGACCTGCTGTGCGCCGTGGCCACATTCACAGCGCAGGCCGCTGAGAAGTTACGCCGGCAGCAAAGCGTGGCCGGCTGCCTGTCGGTGTTCATCCAACCCCGCAAACCAACGACGCCGCAGGCGTGGGCAGGCAGCCGAGCCACCCGGACCACCGTGTTTCTGCTGAACCCGAGCGCCGACACCCGTGTTCTGCTGCAAGCCGCCCGGGAGGGGCTGAACCGAATCGTCCAGCCCGATACCCCGTATGTCCGCGCCGGCGTTCAGCTGCTGCAGCTCAGCCAGCAGCAGCCTTTTGCACAACTCGAACTTGGGCTTGGGGAGCCGCTCTCGGAGGCGGCTCGACAGCGCCGCGTGCACCTGATGCAGACCCTTGACCAGATGAATCAGCGCTTCGGACGCGGATCCTTGCGCTGGGCGCTGACCGGGCTCGAGACCGACCGCCGGGCATGGTCGGGCCGCCGCTCCCAGGTCTCTCCGGGATACACGACGCGCTGGTCCGAGCTGGCCGACGTGCGGGTCTAGTCGGCCCGATAGAACATCAGAGCGCGCGCGGCCGTACCTTGCCGGCGGCCAGCTTGGCACGCTCGCGGGCCGTGTCGGTGTCCTCGGCATGCACCAGTGCAACCCCCATGCGGCGCTTGACGAAGCTCTCCGGCTTGCCAAACAGGCGCAGATCGCTGCCCGGCACGGCGAGGGCCTCGGCCACACCATCGAACACCATCGCCTGCGCATCGACGCCGCCATAAATCACCGCGCTGGCGCCCGGGGATTTGAGCGTGGTGTCGACCGGCAGGCCAAGGATGGCACGCGCGTGCAGCTCGAACTCGGATTGCCACTGCGTCGCCAGTGTGACGAGGCCGGTGTCGTGCGGACGCGGGCTGACCTCGCTGAACCAGACCATATCGCCCTTGACGAAGAGTTCGACGCCAAAGAGGCCCAGGCCGCCCAGATCGTCGGTGAC
>DALYHR010000317.1:0-2753 GCA_031970775.1 Burkholderiaceae bacterium
TCAAGTCGATCCTCAAGGAGGTCGGCGAGCATATTCCCGTGCAACTCGGTGGCGGCATTCGCGATCTCGACACCATCGAGAAGTATCTGGATGGCGGCATCAGCTACGTCATCATCGGTACGGCCGCGGTCAAGAACCCGGGCTTCCTGCGCGATGCCTGCTCGGCCTTCGGCGGCCACATCATGGTCGGCATTGATGCCAAGGATGGCAAGGTTGCCACCGACGGCTGGAGCAAGCTGACCGGCCACGAGGTGGTCGATTTGGCGAAGAAGTTCGAGGACTACGGCGTCGAAGGCATCATCTACACCGACATCGGGCGCGACGGCATGCTCTCGGGAATCAATATCGACGCCACTGTCAAGCTGGCGCAGTCGGTCAGCATCCCGATCATCGCTTCCGGTGGTCTGTCCAATATCCAGGACATCGAAGCGCTCTGTGCGGTCGAGAAGGACGGCGTGTCGGGTGTGATCTGCGGCCGCGCGATCTACACCGGTGACCTCGACTTCGCCGCCGGCCAGAAACGTGCCGACGAACTCAACGGCGCGGCCTGACCCCGAGAAGAAACTGATTCCATGCTGGCCAAACGCATCATCCCCTGCCTCGACGTCACCGGCGGTCGGGTCGTCAAGGGCGTCAACTTCGTCGAACTGCGTGATGCCGGCGATCCGGTCGAGATCGCCGCGCGCTACAACGAGCAGGGTGCGGATGAGCTGACCTTTCTCGACATCACCGCCACCAGCGACGGCCGCGACCTGATCCTGCACATCATCGAAGCAGTGGCCTCGCAGGTGTTCATCCCGCTGACAGTGGGTGGCGGTGTGCGCAGTGTCGAGGACGTGCGTCGGCTGCTCAATGCGGGCGCTGACAAGGTCAGCTTCAATTCGGCCGCGGTGGCCAACCCGCAGCTGATCCGCGAGGCTTCCGACCGTTACGGCTCACAGTGCATCGTTGTGGCGATCGATGCCAAACGCCGAGTCGGTGAGGATCTGGCGACCAAGGGCCCGGGCTGGGATGTCTACACCCACGGCGGGCGCAAGAACATGCACATCGACGCGGTGGCCTGGGCGACGCAGATGGCACAGATGGGCGCGGGCGAGATCCTGCTGACCAGCATGGATCGCGACGGCACACGCATCGGCTTCGATCTGGAGCTGACCCGCGCGGTGGCCGACGCGGTGCCGGTGCCGGTAATCGCCTCGGGCGGCGTTGGCAACCTCGACCATCTGGCTGACGGCGTGCAGCAAGGCGGCGCCGACGCGGTGCTGGCTGCCAGCATCTTCCACTACGGCCAGCACACGGTGGCCGAGGCCAAGCAGCTGATGGCTGCCCGGGGGATTCCGGTGCGGCTTTGATCCGCGGCTGATTCCGGTTCCCATGAAAAAAGGCTCCTGACACACACGGTGCAGGAGCCTTTTTTGCAGGAGCGCTAAGCCGGATTACAGCAGGCTATTACAGAAGGCTCTTGAGGATGCGGCCCATTTCCGACGGGTTACGCGTCACCTTGAAGCCGCACTCTTCCATGATGGCGAGCTTGGCATCTGCCGTGTCGGCGCCGCCCGAGATCAGCGCACCGGCGTGGCCCATGCGCTTGCCCGGAGGGGCGGTGACGCCAGCGATGAAGCCGACCACCGGCTTCTTCATGTTGTCCTTGACCCAGCGGGCGGCTTCGGCTTCGTCCGGGCCACCGATTTCACCGATCATGATCACGGCGTCGGTGTCCGGATCGTCGTTGAAGGCGCGCATCACGTCGATGTGCTTCAGACCGTTGATCGGGTCGCCGCCGATGCCGACAGCGCTGGACTGGCCGATGCCGAGTTCGGTCAGCTGTGCCACGGCTTCATAGGTCAGGGTGCCCGAGCGCGAGACCACGCCGATGCGGCCCTTGCGGTGGATGTGACCCGGCATGATGCCGATCTTGATTTCTTCCGGGGTGATCAGGCCGGGGCAGTTGGGGCCGAGCAGCAGGGTCTTCTTGCCGCCAGCGGCTTCCTTGGCCTTCATCTTGTTGCGCACTTCCAGCATGTCGCGCACCGGGATGCCTTCGGTGATGCAGATCGCCAGATCCAGATCGGCCTCGACGGCTTCCCAGATCGCGGCGGCAGCGCCGGCGGGCGGCACGTAGATCACGCTGACAGTGGCGCCCTGGGCCTGAGCGGCTTCCTTGACGGTGGCGTAGATGGGGATCTCGGAGAAGGTCTCACCGGCCTTCTTGGGGTTCACGCCGGCGACGAAGCAGTTCTTGCCGTTGGCATAGGCCTGGCAGCCCAGGGTGTGGAACTGACCGGTCTTGCCCGTGATGCCCTGGGTGATGACGCGAGTGTCCTTGTTGATGAAGATCGACATATTTCGTTTCCTTCGAGCGGGCAGGGCTTACTTGACGGCAGCGACGATCTTGGTCGCAGCTTCGGCCATGGTGTCGGCAGCGATGATGGGCAGACCGGAATCCTTGAGGATCTGCTTGCCCAGCTCTTCGTTGGTGCCCTTCATGCGCACGACCAGCGGCACGTTCAGGTTGACGGCCTTGCAGGCGGTGACCACGCCGTTGGCGATGGTGTCGCACTTCATGATGCCGCCGAAGATGTTGACCAGGATGCCCTTGACGCTCTTGTTCTTGAGCATGATCTTGAAGGCCTCGGTGACCTTCTCGGCGGTGGCGCCGCCGCCCACGTCCAGGAAGTTCGCCGGCTCGCCGCCGAAGAGCTTGATGGTGTCCATCGTCGCCATCGCCAGGCCCGCGCCGTTGACCAGGCAGC
>DALYHR010000318.1:0-2705 GCA_031970775.1 Burkholderiaceae bacterium
ATGCGCTGCAGACCATTTGCAGGAGCTTGTCATCGTTGGGGCTACGGGTAGGACTGAAGCGCTTGCCTAGCGGGCCGCCATCTGTGTCCCAATCAACCGAAGAGAGTAATAACCAAAGCGGGTGAATCGGCCAGCGCGAACGGGTTCTGTCGTCGTTACTTGGAATTGTCAGGCGAAGCCATTCAGTGGTCGCATAGCTCCACAACCCATTAAGGTGATTCAGGACATCAGCGAGCTTGGAAAGGCCTTTCTGGGTTCTGAAACAGCGTGCAAAACTTTCCAGATTTCTGGGGTGATCAGCGTCCAATAGTTGCCACCCTGGGTTGTGTAACCTTCCGGCGTTTTTGCCGGGGAATCTGGGGTGTTATCCATGGAAGTCATAGCCGAAATCCGGCGTCGTCATTTGGTCAGCGGTGAGAGCATCAGCTCGATTGCGCGAGACCTAAAACTATCCCGTCCGACAGTGCGCAAGCATCTGCAAACCGATAGCGAAGCGGTCTATCTTCGTTCGCATCAGCCAGCACCCAAGTTGGGTGATTTCCAGTCCCTCCTAGAAAGTTGGCTGAGCACCGAGCGCCACCTTCCGAAAGCGCAGCGACGTACTGCCCAGCGGCTCTTTGAAGGGTTGCAGGCAGAAGGTTACCGGGGTGCCTACGACAGCGTTCAACGTTTCGTAAAACAGTGGAAGTCAGCACAAACCCGGCCGACGATCAAAGAAGCCTTCGTCCCTCTGGTCTTTGCACCCGGTGACGCCTGCCAGTTTGACTGGAGCCAGGAACATGTGGAGATCGCTGGTGTTGCACTCACCATCAAGGTTGCCCACTTCCGGCTGGCCTATAGCCGGCAGATGTTTGTCGTCGCCTATCCCTGCGAAACTCAGGAGATGGTACTTGATGCCCACAACCGGGCATTTGCCTTCTTTGGTGGCGTGCCGACACGGATGATTTACGACAATCTGAAGACGGTGGTGGACACCATTCTGGTCGGCAAGGATCGACATTTCAACCGCCGCTTCATGGCCTTGGCCAACCACTACCTGTTCGAACCAGTCGCCTGCACGCCTGCTTCCGGCTGGGAGAAAGGGCAGATCGAGAATCAGGTCGGCAATGTACGGGAGTGGTTGTTCACACCCAAGGCTCGCTTCGATAGTTTTACGGCGCTGAACGACTGGCTGGCCAGACGCTGCCGGGAGTTGGCGGAACGCAAGCATCCGGTTGAAGCGACGCGTACCATTGCTGACTGCTTTCTTCAGGAAGGCTCCAGTCTGCGGGCCATCCCCAGCACCTTCGATGGCTACGTCGAACAGATGATACGCGTCTCCAGCACCTGCCTGGTCCGCGTTGAACGCAATCGCTACAGTGTGCCGGCTGACTTTGCTGGCAAGGTGGTCTCGGTGCGGTTGTACGCTGGGCAAGTACGGATCGTCGCTGAAAGCAAGGTGATTGCTGATCATGCACGGCGATTTGGGCGGGATCAACTAATCTGCGATCCTTGGCATTACCTGCCGGTACTGGAGAAGAAGCCAGGATCTTTGCGTAACGGCGCACCGTTTGTTGAATGGGATTTGCCGGTACCGATTCAGTTGGTACGAGATCGTGTGCTGAAGCAGCCCAAGGGTGATCGGGCCTTTGTTGAACTGCTACTGGCCGCCCGTGAAGTCGGGCTTGAGGCCCTGCAAGTAGCGTGCGAATTGACACTGGACGGTGGCGTGATTACAGCGGCTGTCGTCATGAATGAACTACGCCGAATAACGGCACCACCTCGCCCCAATGCGATCAGTCTGCCTGATCAATTGCGTTTGCAGGTCGAACCGCAGGCGGATTGCAGTCGTTATGACCGTCTGCGCGGAGGTCAGTATGTCCATTGATCGACTGGCTCAACTGAAATCGCTGCACCTCTACGGCATGGCCACCGCGTGGGCGGAGTTGTTGGCAGAAGGCACGCGTCGCCCCATACAGCCGGAGGCCTGGCTGGATCGCTTGATTGATGCCGAGCAAGCGGATCGACAAGTCCGCAGTCTGCGCTACCAGATGAAGGCAGCACGCTTCCCTATCCATCGTGATCTGACGGGCATCGACTGGGCGGAAACGCCATTGCCACAGGCGCAGATTGAGCAACTGGCGACCGCAACCTTCATGGAGAGCGCGCACAATCTGATTCTGGTCGGCGGGACCGGGACGGGAAAGACCCACTTGGCGACTGCCTTGGGGGTTGCCGCTATCCACCAGGGGAAACGGGTGCGTTTCTTCAACGCGGTGGATCTCGTCAATCAACTGGAGCGGGAGAAACAGTTGGGCAAGACAGGAAATCTGGCCAAACAACTCGTGCTCTTCGATGCCGTAGTTCTCGACGAGCTAGGCTATTTACCCTTCCCGGCCTCGGGTGGGGCGCTGCTGTTTCACCTGATCAGTCATCTCTATGAAAAAACCTCGCTGATCATCACGACCAACCTGTCATTTGGTGAATGGGTGACCGTGTTCGGCGATCCGAAGATGACGACCGCCTTGCTCGACCGCATCACACATCACTGTGAAATCCTCGAAACCGGCAACGACTCCTACCGATTCAAGCAGCGGAAAAAATCCGTCAAATCAGCCTGACAAACTGGAAAGATTTGGACGCTGATTGACACGCCAGGGCGCAACGAGATGAATTTCTGATTCCCCAGATTCAACGAGTCTGGCAGGCCAATTTCCAAGTCTATG
>DALYHR010000319.1:0-2703 GCA_031970775.1 Burkholderiaceae bacterium
GGCGTAGCGTCCAGGCCATCCGACCCGGCAACAAGCGCGCATCGCGGCTGCCGGGGCCGCCGGTCAAGACCAGCTGGGCGCTGCCGCTCCAGATCGTGCCTTCGGCGCCTGCCAACTGGACGCGGCCCTGGGTGCCGGTCTGAACCCAGTCCGCCAGCCAGCTGGCCGGCGCGAACACGACGATTCCGATCAGCAGGCCGATCAAGCCGCCCCAGGTCGCCCAGCGCCGGCTTGATCGCGCAGCGTCAGCCGACGAGATCGGTGCCGCTGTGCGGGAGCGCCAGGCGCTGCGAAGCCGGGAACCCGGTCTGAGGCGCGCCATCATGATCCTCCTCCAGCCTTGCGGCTGAGCTGCAGCACCAGGGTGCCGCTGTACAGCCCTGACCCGGTCGCGGCCGGAGCGGTCTGTGTGATTGGGGCCGGTGCGGCGTTCGGGCTGCCGGGGGGTGTTGCTGGGGCGGGCGTCGGGGCCCCCGCACGCTGCAGGCTGGCCTCCACCACGCGGGCCCGTGCGGCGACTCGCACCTCCGACATCCAGGCTTGGAGGTCGGCCGGATTGATCTCGGTGAAGTTGACGGTGACCCGCTCTCCCGCGATCTGAACCCGGGTCGTCGGCCCGAGCCGGGTGCTGGCGGCATTCAGCGCTGCCTCGGCTTCGCCCGACGAAATGGCCGGCTGCTGGCGCAGATCGCCCGCTTCCAGGGCCAGACGTTGCATTTGCTGCAGTTGGCCGTCGAGGTCGGCCAGCCGCTCAGGTGCAGTACGCAGTGTCTTGATCGCGGGTTGCAGCCCCAGGGCCCACAGCAGGTACAGGCCCAGCACGGCACCCGCCAGCAGCAGGCTGCGGCGCTCGCGCACCGAGGCTGCCTGCCAGCGAACCATGCCGTGGCTCAGCACCGGCCCGAGCAGCGGGGCGAACACACTGGTCAGACGCAGCGAGGGACGGCGGCTCATCGCGACCCTCCCAGGGCAGCGGTGCCGCCAGGGCTGCGCTTGAGCGTCAGCTGCGTGCCTTGTCCTTCCACCTGCCAGCCGGCCGGGCGCAGCGCCTGGGCGATCTGACCGATGCGGGCATCGTTCAAGGCGGGGGCGACGAGCTGAAGCTGATTGCCGTCGTACTTGAGCGACTGAATCGCAACCTGATCGGGCCAGGCGCTGGCGATCGTGCCGAGCATGGTTTCCAGATCCTGGTGGCCCACCCGGCCGGCCGCAGCTTGCAGGGCTTCGTTCTCGCGGCGCATTTGCACCGGGGCGTCGATCACGGCACGCACCTGCGGATGAGCCTGTTGCAGCAGTTCGACCTGGGCTCGGCGCTGCTGCTGGATGCGGTGATCGAGCATCCAGGCATAGGCGTTGAGTCCGGCCAGATGCACCAGAGCCAGTCCGATCAGTCCCAGCCGGACCGGTCGCCAGGTGGGGGTGCCGAATTCACGGGCGGCATCGCGCATCAAGGCGGCGGTGCGATGGCGGGGGGCCAGATCGAACTGCCGCAGGTTCCAGCGCGATTCAGCCAGTTTGAGCAGTCGCTCGGCGGCCGAGACGACATGCACCGGCTGACCCAGCCAGCGCTCGGCCGCGGAGGCGACCGCCGGGCTGGCGCTGAACAGCGAATTGGCCGGCAAACGGTCCGGCAGAAGGGTTCGGGCCAGGCTGCCCTTGAGCGGCCAGCTCGCCACCCCGCCAGAGAAGGCCCAGGTCAGAAGCATGGCGTCGGCGGGGTTGTCCGGGTCGTGGCTGAAATGGCCGCGAGGAATGTCGCCCGGCCAGATCGGCGGCACGACTCGGTCGACTGCGCAGCCGGCGTGCTCCAGTGTCTCGATCTGGCTGGCCAGCCAGGCGTGGTCGGTGGCCGCAACCCAGGCTGATTCGCCCGGGACTGCGCCGGGCTCGAGCGACAGATGCGTGGTGTCTGTTTCGCCCAACAGCTGCTCTTCCAGCACACCCAGCAAGGCGGCTCGCATCCGGGCCGGTGCAGCCCGTGGACAAGTGACGCGATGCCAGCTCAGATCCGTCTCGGCCAGCACGGCCACCGTGCTGGTGGCTTGGGGCAGCAGGGCCGCAGCGCACTGCCCCTGGTCGGCCAGAACACCGTTGCTGGAATACACATAGCCGTAGATGGCCGAGTCCGGTGTCGAAACGCCACTTTGAGCCGGCAACGCGGGGTGCTGGCGCAGGCGAGGGGGCAACTGGACGACGAGCAGACTCATGCAGGGCGGACGGAGCGTTCAGACAGGTGCAGCAGGGGCGCCGTACTAGGTGGCTGGATTGTAGGGTTGCGGTTGCAGCTTGCTGCAATCGTTTCGCGCTGGAACAGTGACGCCTTACCTCAGTGGGGCGCGTTCGTGGGGGTCGGAGGCGTCGCTGCACCGGGACCGATCCGTTCGGTCGTCAGGATAAACAAATTGGGCCCCTGCCGACGCAGCATCGAGCGCTGGCTGACGATCATTTCATCGAGCCGCAAGGTCCCGATGACTTCGAAGTAGTTGCTCTGATAGCTAAAGCGATTGTCGATATCGGAAAGGGTTGCCGCGCCGATCACCGCGCGCAGATCGCCTGAACTGCGCAGCGGGCGCTGCTGACGGGCCTGAATGAGTCGCTGGGCGCTGGCCAGATCGAGGCCCGGAATCATCGCGGCGATCACTTCCTTCCCGGCGGTATTGAGGTTGATCGGGGTGTTGTTGGGCAGGATCACCACATGAGGCA
>DALYHR010000320.1:0-2703 GCA_031970775.1 Burkholderiaceae bacterium
CTGCCGCTGTCGGCCAGCGCCTGGTGGAGCGGCACGCTGGTGCTGCGGCTGTCCGGCGCGGAAGCGGCCGTGGCCTCGGCTGCTCGCCGGCTGGGCGGTGAGCGCATCGAGCCCGCACTGGCGCAGCGCTTCTGGAGCGAGCTGCGCGACCACAGTGACGACTTCTTCCGCGCCGCCGATCAGGCGATTGCAGCCGGGCACGCCACGTTGTGGCGCCTGTCGGTGCCTCCGACGGCCGCGCCGCTGGATCTGGCCGGCGAGCAGCTGATCGAGTGGGGCGGCGGCCAGCGCTGGTTGCTGACCCCTGAGTCGGTCGAGCGCGTGCGCTGGGTCGCGGCGGAAGCGGGGGGGCATGCCACGATCTTCCAGGCGCTCGACCGCAGGGCCGCCAGTGCGGGGCAGGGTGTGTTCACGCCGCTGACGCCCGCCCTGGAACGCATTCACCGCCAGCTCAAGCTGGCTTTCGATCCGGACCGGGTCTTCAACCCCGGTCGACTCTATCCAGACCTCTGAGTCTGGTGGCAGAAACGCCCGATGCAAACCCGACTTGCTCCCGAATTCGAAGGCACGCCCGACGGCGATCTGGCCGAGGCCATCCTGCGTCGTTGCGTGCATTGCGGTTTCTGCACCGCCACCTGCCCGACCTATCAGCTGCTCGGTGACGAGCTCGACGGGCCGCGCGGACGCATCTACCTGATCAAGCAGGTGCTGGAAGGCCAGGAGCCGACCCGCGCTACGCAGCTTCACCTCGACCGCTGCCTGACCTGCCGCAACTGCGAAACCACCTGCCCGTCGGGCGTGCAATACAGCCAGCTGGTCGAGATCGGCCGGCGCATCGTTGACGAGAAGGTCGAGCGCCCGCGCGCCGAGCGCAGCGTGCGATGGCTGCTGCGCGAGGGCGTGACCTCGCCGGCTTTCAAGCCGGCGCTGCAGGTCGGGCAGGCGGTGCGTCCGCTGCTGCCGCAGATGCTGCAGGACAAGGTGCCGCGTCGCCCGGATGCCGAAAGCGCTGCGCGCGCCCGTCGATGGCCCAACCGCGCTCACGACCGCAAGGTGCTAATGCTGTTGGGCTGCGTGCAGCCGGCGATCCGCCCCAACATCAACAGCGCCACCGCCCGGGTGCTCGACGCTTGCGGCATCCAGACCCTGGTCGCTGACGAGGCGGGCTGCTGCGGTGCGGTGCGCTCTCACCTCGGCGATCACGAGGGCGGGCTGGCCGAGATGCGCCGCAACATCGACGCCTGGTGGCCGCTGGTCGGCGGGCTGTCCGACACCGATCGGGTCGAAGCGATCGTGATCAACGCCTCTGGCTGCGGCTTGATGGTCAAGGAATACGGTCAGGCGCTGGCCCACGACCCGGCCTACGCCGAGCGCGCGGCGCGTATCAGCGAGCTGGCCCGCGATCCGGTCGAGCTGCTGCCCGAGCTGCTGCCGCGGCTGAAGATGTACTTGAGCCAGGGCAGCGGTCGCGATGTGCCGCGTCCACGGGTTGGCTGGCATCCGCCCTGCACGCTGCAACACGGGCAAAAACTGCGTGGCGGGGTCGAAGGCGCGATGCGCGAGCTGGGCTTCGAGGTGCGTCTGGCCCAGGACAGCCATCTGTGTTGCGGCTCAGCGGGCACCTATTCGGTGCTGCAGTCCGAGCTGTCGGGCCAGCTGCGCCAGCGCAAGCTCGACGCCCTGCAGGCCACCGGTCCGCAGGTGATCGCTTCGGCCAATATCGGCTGCATCCAGCATCTGCAATCCGGCACCGAAACGCCGGTGCGTCACTGGATCGAGATCATCGACGAGGTGCTGGAGGCTGCCCGATGAGTTCAGCCCCATCTGTTTCGCGCCGCACTCTGGTGATCACGGGGGCCGGGCGGGGCATCGGGGCGGCGGTGGCGCGCTGCGCTGCCCGCGAGCAACGCTGGGATCTGGTGCTGAACTACCGCAGCGGTGTGGTGGCCGCCGAAGCGTTGGCAGACGAGCTGCGCCAACTCGATCCGGCCGCTCGCGTGCTGACGCTGGCCGCCGATGTGGGCGATGAAGCCGAGGTGGAGCGCCTGTTTGCGGCGGTCGACGCTGCCGGGCTTGCCCCGCTGGGCGGTCTGGTCAACAACGCCGGGGTGGTCGATGTTGCTGCGCGGGTTGAGGCCATGAATGCCGCCCGACTGCAGCGCATGTTCGCGGTCAATGTCTTTGGCAGCTTTCACTGCGCCCGCCAAGCCATTCGCCGCATGAGCACTCGCCAGGGTGGCCACGGTGGGGTGATCGTCAACGTGTCGTCCAGCGCAGTGCGCTCGGGCGGCAGCGGGCAGTACGTCGATTACGCGGCGGCCAAGGGCGCGATCGATGTCTTCACCGTCGGGCTGGCCCGTGAAGTTGCCGCCGAGGGCATTCGGGTGTCTGCGGTGCGCCCGGGCATCACCGACACCGAGATCCACGCCAGCGGCGGTCAGCCTGACCGTGCCTGGGCGGTGGCCTCACAGCTGCCGATGCAGCGCCCGGCCCGGCCCGAGGAAATCGCCGAGGCGGTGGTCTGGCTGCTCTCCGACGCGGCCAGCTACACCACCGGTGCCTTACTGGATGTGAGCGGCGGCCGGTAGTTCGGTTGCCAGAAAGTCCCACACGCAGCGCAGCCGTGCCGACGCGCGCAGCTCGCGGTGGGCGGTCAGCCAGACCGGCAGCACCGGCAGCGGGTTTAAACCTTCCGGCTGGCCC
>DALYHR010000321.1:0-2700 GCA_031970775.1 Burkholderiaceae bacterium
CTGCATGATCGGGCGCAGTGCCTGACGCGGCAGGTTGCCGCCCCAGACCGGCACACCGGCCGCCACTGCGGCGCGCACCACCGGCGCGTAGTCCGCCCAGGGCCATCCGGTCTTTTCACCCCAGCCCAGCGCGGCGCGAATCTGTGCGTCATCGGCGCCGGCCGCCAGCCCTCGGGTGCTGTGGCCGCGGTCGGCCATCTCCAGCACCACGCCGCCGAGTTCGCCGCGATCGGCCAGACGGCGGATTTCGTTCGCGACCTGGGTTTTGTGGTCGATTTGATCGTGCTGCTCGCCGAACAGCAGCCAGCGCGGTGAACTTGCGGAAGCGGCAGCGAACGATGCACTGACCAGGCCCGCCAACAGCCAGGCGGCCAGACGCGAATGTGAAGACGATTTCGGCATGAAGTTCCCGGTTAGGATCGCAGCGTTCAGATCAGCTTCACCCGGATGATGACGTCCGGTCGCTTCTCCTCGAAAGTCTGCCGAGCATGGATCAGCCCGATAGTGTCGTCCTCTCACGCCCAGGTCGTTCCGTCCCGGCCGTGACCCCGCTGGATGATCGATGCCGTTTCGGGGGACGTCGCAGCTACCTGCGGGGCATGACCCTGTGTGAGTTGGGGGCCAGCGGTGGTCCCTGGATGCTGATCGAAGGACTGGCGCTGATCGAACCGCGGGATGGCCCCGATCACATCGCTTTCCTGGCCCTGCCTGGCGATCTGCTCGGAGTCGAGAATCTGGCCGGTCAGCCCTCCCGCTCCCGGGTTCGGGCGCTGGTGCCCTGCGTGGCTGCAGAACTGCAGGGCTGTCAGCCCGAGGGCTGGAATCAGTTGCTGATTCGATCGGTGCTGAGTCTGCATCAACGGCTCTACGAGACCGCCCGACTGGTGCAGGGCCCGGTGGGTGAACGGGTTCGCAGCCTGCTGCGCTACCTGTGCGGCCCCGTGACGGCAGAGCCGGACGGTCATCGGCGTTGCGAGCTGCCGGTACTGGCCGATCTGGCTGTGCTGCTCAACACCTCACCCGAGACGATCTCCCGTGTACTGAGTCAGCTGCGGCGCGCCGGGCTGATTCATGCATCCGGTATCGACCGGGAGTTCCGTATCAGCCCCGAGCTGCTCGAAGGCGCACCGCTGCCCGAGCGGCTGACCCGCAGCCGGGTCAGCGTCACCTGACGACCGTGCTTTAGTGCGCGTGCTTGTGTTCGCCGCCGCCGTGCATCATTGGGCCCTTGGGGCCACCTGCCGCACCGAGCGGACGCACCTCGGCCTTGACTTCGAGGGTTTCGCGCTTCTTGTCCTTGCCTTCGACGACCAGGGTCAGGGGCACAGTGTCGCCAACCTTCAGACCCTGCTTCAGATCGATCAGCATGACGTGATAGCTGCCGGGCTTGAGCTCGACCGACTTGCCGGCCGGCAGATCCAGACCGTTGGGCAGAGCGCGCATCCGCATCACGTTATCGATCATCGCCATTTCGTGAATCTCGACCACGCCAGCGACCGGCGAGCGGGCCTCAACCAGGCGAGCATCGCCGCTGGATTGAAGCTGCATGAAGGCGCCGGTGGCCTTTTGCTCGGTCACCGTGGCACGGACCCACGGATCCTTGATCGAAACCTCGGCCGAGGCTTGCAGCGACATCAGGCCGCACACGGTAGCGATAGCAATACGAGAAAGGTGCTTCATCAGTAGGACTCCAGGTAGAAAAACTGAGATCGTGTTCCGACTCAGTGAGGGGGTTCGTTCAAGAGGGTGAGGATGTCTCCGGCGAGCTGATCAGCCGGCATGTCATGCCGGATCGCCAGCCGCAGCCTGCCCTTCTGATCGTAGAGGTAGCTCAGGGCCGTGTGATCCATCGTATAGGAGGAGCCGGTGGGTACCTTGCGGTAGGTCACCCGGAATTCCTGGGCCACCGGCTGAAGTTCGGACATCTCGGGGCGCAGCCCGAGAAAGTCGGGGTCGAAGGCGGCGGTGTACTGGCGCAGCAGGGCGGCGGTATCGCGTTCCGGATCGACCGTGACGAAGATGACCTGCAGACGCGAGCCATCCTTGCCCAGAGCCTGGCGTACCTGCTGCGCACGGGTCAGGGCGGTTGGGCAGACATCCGGGCACTGGGTGAAGCCGAAGAAGATCAGCACCACCTTGTCGCGGAAATCGGCCAGCGTGCGCACCTTGCCGTCCGGATCCTTCAGCTGAAAGTCGCGGCCGTAGTTGACCCCGGTGATATTGATGCCGTGGAACGCCGGTGTTGATGCCTTGCGTTCGCATCCGATCAGCAGGGCCGGGATGCCCACGGCCAGCCCGGCGGCTGCCCCGACCGACAGCAGCCGGCGCCGCTGCGCCGACAGGTGTTGCGGTTTAGTGCGCATGGGCGGGGCTCTCATCGGCACCGACGCCCCGACGGGGGATCTGCACCCAGACCATCACCTCGACTTCGCCGCTGCGCTCGAACACCAGCGTCAGCGGAAAGCGGTTGCCTTCCTTGAGCGGGCGCTTGAGGTCGAGCAGCATCAGATGCAGCGGGCCGCCCGGACGCAGTTCGAGCTTGCCACCGGCGGGAATCTCGATGCGGGGTTGGGCGCGCATCTGCATGACATTGGCGCTATCGATGCTCATCGAGTGGAACTCGACCGCCCGGGCCACCGGTGTGCGTGCGGCGATCAGTCGGTC
Organism: Burkholderiaceae bacterium; assembly: GCA_031970775.1. Lineage (GTDB taxonomy): Bacteria > Pseudomonadota > Gammaproteobacteria > Burkholderiales > Burkholderiaceae_C > Sphaerotilus. The sequence continues at coordinate 2,665 of DALYHR010000321.1, forward strand.
CGCCTGATCGCCGCTGTTTTCGATGCGGCGCAGATA
>DALYHR010000322.1:0-2689 GCA_031970775.1 Burkholderiaceae bacterium
AGCGCCATCAGCGCGATCAGCAGCGCCTCGGTGCCGCTGGAGACGGTGACGCAGTGCTTGGCGCCCACAAAGGCCGCCAGCGCCGTTTCGAGCTGCTTGACCTCCGGCCCCATGATGTACTGGCCATGGTCGAGCACGCGCTGAATCGCCGCATCGATGTCGGTCTTGAGCGCGGTGTACTGGGACTTGAGGTCGATAAATTGCATGGGGGGCTTTGGGGGAAAGTTCACTCGACCCGCGTCAGCACGTCGCCGAGCAGCTGATAGCGCTCGCCGGTGACCGGGCAGGCGGCGGTCATGACTTCGCCGCCGTGGCTGCGTGGGGGCAGTTGCAGGCGTTCGCCATGGCGGCTCATCCAGCCGATGCGGCGGGCGGGCACGCCGACCATCAGGGCGTAGTCGGTCACGTCGCGCTGGACCACGGCGCCGGCGCCGACGAAGGCGTATTCACCCACGGTGGCGCCGCAGACGATCGTGCAGTTAGCACCGAGCGTGGCGCCGCGCTTGATCAGGGTGCGGCGGTATTCGGCCTTGCGCACCACCGCGGCGCGCGGGTTATAGACGTTGGTAAAGACCATGCTCGGGCCGCAGAACACGTCGTTTTCGATCGTGACCGCGTCGTAGACCGAGACGTTGTTCTGGATCTTGACGCCCGCGCCGATCACCACGTCGTTGCCGACGAAGACGTTCTGGCCCAGCGAGCAGCCGGCGCCGATGCGCGCGCCGCCGCAGACATGGCTGAAGTGCCAGACCTTGGTGCCGTCGCCGAGCGATGCACCCTCATCGACGATGGCGCTGTCGTGCTTCCAGTAGGACATGATCAGAACACCAGCGGCAGGCCGACGCGCACGCCGTCGCGCGCCGAGCGGTAGCCGGCGATCAGCACTTCGAGCGAGCGCAGGCCGCTGTAGCCATCGACTTCGGCGTGCGCCTCGCCGCGCAGGGTCTGGATGACATTGTCGTAGTACAGCGGGTGGCCAAAGCCGTAGACCGAGGTGGTGGCGTAGCTGGCCGCCTTGATCTCGTCGTCCTCGGGGCGCGGCTCATCAAACTCCCAGTGCTGGATCTCGTTGACCGCCACGCCGCCGATGCGCACCGTGCCCTTCTCGCCCAGCACGGTGATCGAGCCTTCGAGGTTCTTGGGGTAGGTCAGCATCGTCACGTTGATGCTGGCCAGACCACCGGCGCGCAGGCGCAGGCTCATGATGCCGCTGTCTTCGGCCTCGATGTCACGGGCCTGGGTGGCGGTGTAGGCGTGCACGTTGTCGACCGGGCCGACCAGCCAGTCGACCATGTCGACGTAGTGGCTGGCCTGGTTCATGAAGGCGCCGCCGTCCATGTCCCAGCGGCCGCGCCACGGCGCTTCGTCGTAGTAGCTCTGCGGCCGGGTCCAGAAGACGTTGACCGTCACCATGTGGATGCGGCCGAAGCGCTTGGCGTCGATCGCTTTCTTGAGCAGCTGCATCGTCGCGTTGAGGCGGTTCTGCTTGACGACGAAGAGCTTGACGCCGGCGTCGCGGCAGGCCTGCACCATCGCCATGCCTTCGTCCCACTTGGTCGCCATCGGCTTCTCGGACAGCACATGGCGGCCGGCGGCGGCGACGCGGATCGCCTGCTGCGGGTGCAGGCCGCTGGGTGTGGTCAGCACGACGATGTCGGCATCCGAGCCGGCCAGCATCGCGTCGAGCGAGGTAAAGGGCTTGGCGCCGGTCTGGGCAGCGGCGGCCGCAGCGCGCTCGGGCACGATGTCGCAGACGGCGACGAGTTCGGCGCGATCGCTATGGCGTTCGAGGGCGCCGAAGTGGTTCTTGGCGATGCGTCCGCAGCCGACCAGCGCGAAGCGGATCTTGCGGTCGGTGACGGGGAAGGTCGGCAAAGTCGCGGGGAGCACGGTCATGGGAGCCTGTCTCGGGACGCAAAAAGAGCGGGCATTTTATCGGTGGCCCGGATGGGTCAGCCTAAAATTGCAGCAAATTCAACGAGTTGACGATGACTGCCGCTTCCCCCGCTCCGACTTCCCCGAATCCTGCCGCGCCGGCACACACCGAAGACAACCAGCTGATCGCCGAGCGCCGCGACAAGCTGGCCGCGATCCGTGCCCAGGGCGTGGCATTCCCCAACGATTTCAAGCCCGTCGATCACGCAGCCGATCTGCACCGCGTCTACGAGAGCCGCACGGCTGAGGCGCTCGACGCCGAGCCGGTGGCTGCCTCGGTGGCTGGCCGCATGATGCTCAAGCGCGTGATGGGCAAGGCCTGTTTCGCCACCATCCAGGACGGTTCGCCCGCGGGCAATGGGCGCATCCAGCTCTACATCACCCAGGACAACGTCGGCGCTGAAAAGCTCGCGGCCTTCAAGCACTGGGATCTGGGCGACATCCTCGGCGCCGAAGGCGTGCTGTTCCGCACCAAGACCGGCGAGCTGTCGATCAAGGTGACGAATCTGCGCCTGCTGACCAAGGCGCTGCGGCCGCTGCCGGACAAGTTCCACGGCATGACCGATCAGGAACAAAAGTATCGCCAGCGCTACGTCGATCTGATCACCGACGAGCAGGCGCGTGAGCGTTTCCGCGCACGCTCCAAGGCGGTGGCCAGCATTCGCCAGTTCATGATCGAGCACCACTTCCTCGAAGTGGAAACGCCGATGCTGCACCCGATCCCGGGCGGTGCCAACGCCAAGCCCTTCGTGAC
>DALYHR010000323.1:0-2688 GCA_031970775.1 Burkholderiaceae bacterium
TCAACACCAACGGCCAGATCATGGCCTGGATGATGGACACCTACTCGATGAACACCGGGGCGACCGCCAGCGGTGTCGTCACCGGCAAGCCGCTGCATCTGGGCGGCTCACTCGGGCGGGTCAAGGCGACCGGGCGCGGCGTCTTTGTCACCGGGCGAGAGGCGGCGCGGCGTATCGGACTCGACCTCGATGGGGTGCGCGTCGCGGTGCAGGGCTTTGGCAACGTCGGCTCGGCTGCGGCCGAGATGTTTGCCGGTGCCGGCGCCCGCATCGTCGCCCTGCAGGACCATACCGGCAGCCTGCGCAACCCGAACGGCGTCGATATGGGTGCGCTGATGGCCCATCAACGCAGCGGAGCCGATCTGGCCGCCTTTGCCGGGGCCGAACCGATCGGCACCGAAGACTTCTGGGACAGCGACTGCGACATCCTGATCCCCGCCGCGCTGGAAGGTCAGATCGACGTTGCGCGGGCCGGCCGCATCCGTGCCCGCCTGGTGCTGGAAGGCGCCAATGGCCCGACTCACCCCGACGCCGACGACGTGCTGGCCGAGCGCGGCGTGCTGGTGGTGCCGGACGTGATCTGCAATGCCGGCGGCGTGACGGTGAGCTATTTCGAGTGGGTGCAGGACTTCTCCAGCTTTTTCTGGAGCGAAGATGAGATCAATCTGCGCCTGGACAAGATCATGATCGACGCCCTGCGCAGAATCTGGGATACCGCCGAGCGGCATCACATCACGCTGCGCACCGCCGCCTATGCGGTGGCCTGCGAGCGTATCCTCATGGCCCGCCAGGAGCGCGGTCTCTATCCCTGAAGTTCATGAATGCCCATCCCACCCCCGGTACCCTGACCTCTTCCCCCTACGCCTGGAGCGACGAGCTGGCCAATCAGCATCCGCAGATGGATGCCACGCATCAGGAGTTCATCGACCACCTGGCCCGGCTGCACGCAGCGCTGGACGGTGAGCGCGGCGCGCTGCTCGATGCCTTCGACGACATGGTGCTGCACACCGTCGCCCACTTCGGTCAGGAAGACCGCTGGATGCTCGATACCGGTTACACGCCGGAGAACTGCCACACGCTGCAGCACCGCCAGGTGCTCGACCTGTTTCGCGATCTGCGCCGCCAGATCGTCGAGCAGGACCGTTGGGAGCTGATCGGCCGGCTGCTGCCCGAGCTGTCTGACTGGTTCAGCCAGCATGCCCAAGGTGCCGATGCCGCTCTGGCCTTCCACATCAGCACGGTGGGCTACGACACGGTGACCCGGCGCATGCCCGAGCGCGCAGGTCAAGACGGTGAGGCCGCAGCCGTCACCGCCCCGGCCAGCAGCTGCGGCTCGGCCACCTGCAACGACTGACCTGGTTCAGATCGCGCCCAGCTCGCGGCGTGCCTCGGCGATCATGCGATTGATCTCATTGCCCGCCATGCGCTCCAGCAGGGCCGGCTTGAACCCGGTCGTGCGGATCAGCGTTTCGAGATAGTTGGACAGATAACTCTCAGCGGTAAGTGCCTGTGCGGTCATCACCAACCTTCCGAAGCTGTCCAGAACGGCCAACCCCTGTTCCAGATCGCCCAGGGCGCCGCTGCGCACCTGCTGCTGCAACCAGGACACGATCCAGCCCCACATGCCCATCATCATCGGGTTCTTGACCCCGACCTTGATGTGGACCATGCCGACCAGCGTCTGCCACGCCCAGTATTGATCGTCAAAGGGACCCGTCAGTGTGCGTTGCCACCAATGACGCAAGGTCTGCTCGCGATCCGTGCGTGCACCATTGGCGATGATGGCCGCCATCGGCGGGTGGCTCTGAACCGTGTCGTAAAAGCCCCGTACCAGATCGTCCTCCAAGGCTCTGAGTGTCGGCCCGAACCGGAGCAACAACTCGGCGTCCTGCGGTCTAAAACGCTGGGCAGGCGGAATCTTGTCGATGATGGCGCGGGTCAGATCGTGCAGGCTGTGGGGGGTGGCGTTCTCGCTCATGGGTCAGCAGTTCCGGTTCGGTTGAATCATGTGGTTCCCCCCTGAGTTGAGATGTCTTCAATCAACGTCGCCAAAATCGTAGAAATCTCACCTGACCTCAGGGGTTTCAAGCCTGAAACAAGGTTCGTCTGACCCATAGAACCGTCCGAATTCCCCACTGAATTCGGCCTGCCTCAGCAGCCACTCAGCCAAAGCCCCGCGCACCGCTGCCCGAAAACAACAAGGCCCGACCGAACCCATCAGGCTCGATCGGGCCTTTGCGTGCCCGCTTTGGAACTGACAGCGCCGTGCTTAGAGCTTGGTCGTCACCCAGCCTTGCACGCTGGCCAGCGCGCCGGCGAGCTTGGCCGGCTCGGTGCCGCCGGCCATCGCCATGTCGGGCTTGCCGCCGCCCTTGCCGCCGACCTGACCGGCGACGAAGTTAACCAGCTCGCCGGCCTTGACCTTCGCAATCACATCGGCCGTCACACCCGCTGCCACCTGCACCTTGGCGCCATCGACGGCGGCCAGCACGATCACGGCGGTTTTCAGCTTGTTCTTGAGCTGATCCATCGAGGTGCGCAGCGTCGCGGCATCGGCGCCGTCGAGCTGTGCAGCCAGCACCTTCACACCATTCACGTCCACGGCTTGAGCGGTCAGCGCATCGCCTTGGCTTGATGCCAGCTTGCCCTTGAGCGCGGCGACTTCCTTTTCCAGCGCGCGCAAGCTGT
>DALYHR010000324.1:0-2688 GCA_031970775.1 Burkholderiaceae bacterium
GGCGGCGACCGCAAGAGCTTCCGCGACGTCAAGAGCTACAAGCGCCGCAAGCGCTGGCTGGCCTGAGCGCGCTCCCTTTGTCCTGCCCTTGATCGATCTTTCAGTTGCCACACGAAAGGCCTGCGCCGTGAGCAATTTCTACGACGCCCTCGAAACCCGCAACCCGGCTGAGCGCGAAGCCGCCTTGATGGCCGCTCTGCCCGGGCAGATCGCCCATGCGCAGACCCGCACCCCCGCCTTCAGCCAGCTGCTGGCCGGCGTTGAGGCCGCCAGCATCGACAGCCGCGCCGCCCTAGCCGCCCTGCCGGTAACGCGCAAGAGTGAATTGCTGGAACAGCAGCAACTGATGCGCGCCCAGGACAGCTTCGGCGGCTTCTCTGCGATCGGCTGGCGGGGTCAGCCGGCGGTGCGCGGCGCCCGCCGCGTCTTCCAGTCGCCCGGCCCGATCTATGAGCCCGAAGGCGAAGCCCCCGACTACTGGCGCATGGCCCGCGCCATCTTTGCCGCCGGCTTTCGAGCCGGCGACCTGATCCACAACAGCTTCAGCTATCACCTGACCCCGGCCGGCTCGATGATGGAAACCGGTGCGCACGCGATCGGCTGCAGCGTCTTTCCCGGTGGCGTCGGCAACACCGAGCTGCAACTCCAGGCGGTGCGCGAACTGCGCCCACAGGGCTACATCGGCACGCCGAGCTTTTTGAAGATCCTGATCGACAAGGCGCTGGAGGTCGGCAGCGCGCCCGGCACACCCGGCTTCAGCATCCACAAGGCGCTGGTCAGCGGCGAGGCCTTCCCGCCCTCGCTGCGCGACTGGCTGGCCGAGCGCGGTGTGCAGGGCTATCAGGCCTACGCCACCGCCGACATCGGCCTGATCGCCTACGAGACCGCAGCGCGCGAAGGGCTGGTGCTCGATGAAGGCGTGATCGTCGAGATCGTGCGCCCCGGCACCGGCGACCCGCTGCCCGATGGCGAGGTCGGCGAGCTGGTGATCACCACGCTCAACCCCGACTACCCGCTGATCCGCTTCGGCACCGGCGATCTGTCGGCCATCCTGCCCGGCACCTGCCCGACCGGCCGCACCAACCGCCGTATCAAGGGCTGGATGGGCCGGGCCGATCAAACCACCAAGGTGCGCGGCATGTTCGTGCATCCGGGCCAGATCGCCGAGGTGGTGCGTCGTCACCCCGAGGTTCGCCGCGCCCGTCTGGTCGTTGAAGGCGAAATGGCCAGCGACCGCATGACGCTGAAGGTCGAGGTCGAAGGCACCCCCGAAGGCCTGACTGCCCGCATCGCCGACACCCTGCGCGACCTGACCAAGCTGCGCGGCGAGATCGTGCTCACCGCCCCGGGCGGCCTGCCCAACGACGGCAAGGTGATCGAGGACGCGCGCTCCTATCGGTGAGCCGCAGCGCGGTCGAGCACGACGTAGTGCTTTCGCACCGGCTCGACCACTTCGAAGGCACCGTCGAAGCCGCCCGGGATCACGCCGCCCTGGCCGGCACGGAACTCGGTGAATGTGCCGGCCGTGTCGTGTAGACGCACCACACCTTCGAGCACGAAGAAGTATTCGTCCTTGCCTTCGGGAAAGACGATGCGCCAGCGGCCGACCTCACAGGCCCAGAGGCCGACACTCAGATCCCCGTGGGGCGCCTCATAGACCGACCAGGTCTGGCGCAGGGGGTTGCCAGCCTCCAGCCGATCCGGTCTGGGTCGGTCGAGTGCAGGCGCAAGGCCTTCGGGAATCTCGATGCGTGCAATAGCGGCTGGTGTACCGCTGGGGAATGCAGGAATCGGGGAGGTCATGCTGTGGCGTTCGGGAGACTCAATCTGGAGCGCGATGGTACGGCTTGCATGGTCTGGAAGAGACGGCCCGGCTATCCTGAACGAGCCATGAATCGATTCTTTTTTGCGCTGATCGCCGCACTTGCTCCTCTGTTCACCGGATCGGCAGCGGCGGCCGAGTCACCCGACTATCCATCCCGCCCAATCACACTGATCGTGCCCTTTCCGGCCGACGGGCCGACCGATATCCTGGCTCGCGACCTGAGTGCCGCCCTGCATCGCCGCCTGGGCGGCGCGCCTTTCCGCATCGAATACGTCCCGGGCAGTAGCGGCACCCGCGGCATGGCACTGGTGACCCAGGCTCGACCGGATGGCTATACGTTGCTGCTCAGCCACATCGGGCTGGCAATCGCCCCGGCCACATTCGGGCGGCTGCCCTTCGATCCGCTCAAGGATTTCGATTACCTCGGGCTGATCGTCGACGTGCCGATGGTGCTACTCGCTCGGTCTCGGCTGCCCACTCCCACACTGACCACCCTGCAAGCCCACCTCAAGAGCGCGCCTTGGAAGTTCAATATCGGCCACGCCGGTCTTGGTTCGGCGTCTTATCTGTGCGCTGCGAAATTGCAACACTTGATGGGCGTGCAACTCACCACGATTCCCTACCCTGGAGCCAGTCAGGCGATGGACGCGTTGCTGTCGGATCAGATCGACCTGCTGTGCAACATGACGATCCATTCCCTACGCCCCCTGCGAGACCACCAGATCCAGGCCTATGCGGTCAGCGCCCGGCATCGACTTGAGCCCGAATTGCTCAGGTCAGTTCCGACGTTTCAGGAATCGGGTTTTGCGCCCATGACCATGAGCGTCTGGTACGGCCTGTATGCGCCGCGCGGATTGCCGGAG
>DALYHR010000325.1:0-2676 GCA_031970775.1 Burkholderiaceae bacterium
GCTTCAGCATGTTGCCAATTACCCCATCGATACATATGTCACCCAAACCCCGAATCGAGAAACAACTCTCCAAGAAATTCGTGAAAACCATGGCACATGCAAACCATGCCATCAAACCCTGATTCATTCGTGAAATAAACCCGGAGCAGTTGGCACGCTTCCTGATCCTGTCGGTGCATCCCATCACCTTCACTCCAGGAGCGTTTCCATGAATCTGTCAACGGTCGACCTCATCAACCTGGCCTGGGTAGGCCTATGCGCGATGCTGGTCTTTTTCATGCAAGCTGGTTTTGCGCTGGTGGAATGCGGCTCAGCCCGATCCAAAAATTCCATCAACGTGATCATGAAAAACTACACCGACATGTGCGTCGGTGCCTTTGCCTATTGGCTGATCGGTTATGGCCTGATGTTCGGCGCTTCGGCAGCCGGCTGGCTGGGCACCAGCGATTTCGCGCTTGATACGTTCAATGCCAGCTCCTCGATGTTCTGGTTTTATCAGGTGATGTTTGCCAGCACCGCCGCCACCATCGTCAGCGGTGCCATGGCCGAGCGCATGCACTTCAACGCCTATCTGGTCAGCTCGACCGTGATGACGCTGCTGATCTACCCGGTCTACGGCCACTGGGTCTGGAACCCGAACGGCTGGCTCAAGCAGATCGGCTTCATCGATTTCGCCGGCTCCTCGGTGGTGCACTCGGTCGGCGCCTGGTGCGCCCTGGCCGGCGTGATGGTGCTCGGTCCGCGTCTGGGCCGTTTCTCCAAGACCGGCGAAGCCAACGATATCCCCGGTCATAACCTGCCGATGGTGGCGCTGGGTGGCTTCATCCTGTGGCTGGGCTGGTTCGGCTTCAACGGCGGCAGCGTCGGCGGCTTTGACAAGGACAACGTCGGCCTGGTGCTGATCAACACCCATATGGGTGGCGTGGCCGGCGTGGTCGGCGCGATCGGCTGGGCGATGCTGACCCGTCGTCCGGTGCTGATGTCCACCACTGTCAACGCCAGCCTGTGCGGTCTTGTCGCGGTCACCGCTGGTGCCGCCACCCTATCGCCGCTGACCGCCAGCCTGGTCGGGTTGATCGCCGGTGTTCTGTTCATCTACATGGCCGAGTTCATCCGCAGCCGCCGCATCGACGATGCGGTCGATGCCTTCGCCGTGCACGGCGTCGGCGGCATCTGGGGCACGCTGGCGGCCGGCCTCTTCTACAGCGGCGACTTCTTCAATCTCTCGCGCATCGGCGTGCAGCTGCTGGGCATCGTGGCAGCCTTCCTGTGGGCCTTCCCGGTGTCGTATGTCATGTTCAAGCTGATCGACAAGCTGATGGGTCTGCGCGCTTCGACCATGCACGAACAGCGCGGCCTGGACTACACCGAGCACAACGAACTGGGCTACCCCGAGTTCCAGAACTCGCCGGCCCAGCTGAAGATGGGGGAATGAGCCATGGCCACCGACCCCTCCTCCCTGCGCCGTCGGGCGGCCTACGCCGTGCTGTCCGGCGTGCTCGATGAGACCGCGCTGATGGATGCCCTGACCCTGCTGCACACCTCGCTGCGCAGCGACAACGTCACCGACGTGATCCGCTACATCGACACGGTGGCGCGGCGGCATGACCTCGATGCGGCCAGCGCCAAGCGGCTCTACCCGGCCTATTTCGCCGCGCTCAAACGCAGCGACGACGAGCTGCCACTCGACCCGCTGCCGCTGATGGGGCTGACGACTGCGCGGACCGCGATGCCGGCCCCACCCCCGCCGGTGGTCGCGGCGCCGGTCGCCCCGGTCGCAACACCGGTGCCGATTCCGGTCCCTGTGCCGGTCCCGGTGGCTGCTCCGGTCGCCCCGCCAGAACCGGCCCCGGAGCCAGCCCCCCCCGAAGTTCCGCTGGCCCCGGAGATCCTGGTGCACGCCGCGCTGATGAAGCACCTGATCGACGACCTGCAGCACTTTCACGGCGATCAGCTCGCCCCGGTGCGGCAGGATCTGCTGATCGCGCTGGACAAGACGCGGCTGCCGGCGTCGCTGAAGGATCAGGTGCGCATCGCCTGGACAGCGCCGCTGACCCAGAGCTGGCGCATCGAGGCGATGCCGGGCGAGTTGGCCGAGCTGGTGCATCTGCTCTACATCGCGCTGTGTGAAAACCTCGGGCCGGTCGATGCCGACCGGGTGATCACCGCCGCCGTGCAGCACGCCGACCGGCTGCCCGAGGCGCGCCGGTACTCGCCGCGCAAGTTCCTCTAACCCCACGCGGCCTCGTTGCCGTTCACCCCCGAAGGGCCGCCGTTGACGCGGCCCTTCGGCCTTTTCGTCGCAAACCGAGTGCGGGTGGTGTCCCTTGGGCCGAGCATGGCGCCCATGGAACCCACCACCGCCTCCACCCTGCTGACCCCGACCCACGCAGCTTCGCTGGGCAGCCTGTCCCTGGCGATCCAGATCCATCTGGTCTGCGCGCTGGCAGCCACCGCGCTCGGCCCGCTGGCGCTGTGGAGCCGCAAAGGCTCGACCCGCCACCGCTGGAGCGGACGGGTCTGGGTGCTGCTGATGATCGGTGCGGCGCTGACCAGCCTGTTCATCCGCGACTTCCGCCTGCCCAATCTGGGCGGCTACACCCCGATCCACCTGCTGCCGTTGCTGACCGCCTTCGGTCTGACGCAGGCGATCCGCGCCATCCTGCGCCGCGACAT
>DALYHR010000326.1:0-2671 GCA_031970775.1 Burkholderiaceae bacterium
CCCGAAGCCGCCGGCAGCGGCGGCATCAGGTTCTGGGTCGGCAGGCCGGCGAAATTGGGGAAGGCGGACTTGAGCGACGCGGTGGTCTTGTCGTAGTTGTCCGCAATCCCTGTCATGCGCCAGCTCGAACGGATCATGTTGCCCTCGACCTTGGCCGTGGCCTCACCGGTCAGATCGCCCAAGTAATACGCCGTGCCAGCCGACAGCACCAGATCGTTGGTGTATTTCAGACCGAAGGGCTTGCGACCCTGCTCCACGTTGTCGGCGTTGACGAAGACCAGTTCCTTGACGCTGCAGGTGGAGGGCTTGAGCGGCAGGATCTGCTGCCCGCTCGGTGCACGCCGGAAACGGATGGCGTAGTAGCCGCCATCGGTGCATTTGATCGCCAGGCCCAGCGTCGAGTACAGCCCCAGCGTGCTCTCCGGGCCTGCCACGGTGAAATCGCCATAGAGATAAGCCATGTCGGCGGCTGGCTTGTCGTAGCTGCCGACCGGTTGAGTCCAGCTCGCGCAGCCGCTCAGCGCAGCCAAGGCAACAGCCGCCAGGGCTGCCAGGGAAGTACGACGACGTGGGCTCATCCTGAATATCTCCAACAACACAACCCGTTCCGATTGCGGGCGCGCTGATTGTGAACGAGGGCTGAGCTGATTCTGAAGCTGAACGGTGCGGTGAGCTGACTCAGATCAGCGGGGCAGCTTCAGTTTCGGACCGTAATCCGCCAGATGCTTGTTTCCCCTCCACCCGTCATCAAACCGTTGCCGTAATCCGGTGCAATGGTGCAGCGAACCTGCAGCGCGATGTCCTGACCAGCCTGATCCTTGAGGGCCACGCCGTTGACGTCGGCATTGCGATATCCCGGGGCCGGAAAATAGTTCAGCAGTTCGGATTGCCCCTGAGCCACACGGCTGACCGAAACAATTTGCCCAGCATAGGTTCCGGCCGAGTCGTAGACCGGGACCCCTCCTGTGTATCCCAAAACGGTCCCGTTGGTATCCAGTGTCACCGACCCGTAATCGATAAACTTCGCGCCGCCGATGCCACTCTCGATCGTCCAGACGATCAGTCGCTCCCGGGGGGTGAACGAAAAGCTGTCGTTGAACAGCACATCCTGATTCAGCAGTGGGGTGTCCTGCGGCGTGAGGCTGTCATCAGGTCTGCTGTCGGCGACGGCATTCACCGTCACTGAACTGGTCGTGGTCGTCGTAGCGCCCTGCTGAGGCTCAGTCACCCTGACGGTGAGCTGGTCGGTACCGTTCCAATCCGGCTTTGGGGTGTAGACCAGGCTCTCAAGGGCGAGGTTGATCGCCGCCACACTCCCGGTCATCAAAAGCGGTGCTGCCGCGGTACCTTGACCCGTGACCGTCAAACTGGATGACGTCATGGCCGATAAGGAGCCGTTCTGCACCGTCAGGCTCACAGCCCGAGAGTCATGGCCCAGTCCCGAGATCCTGACCGTAGAGCCACCGGTCCGAAAAGCGTCGGGAGTGTCCTCGTCCAGCGTCACGTCCGGCTGCTGTCGGGTCGCGGGAAGCACTGCGCTCTCTGACGAAGAGCCCGATCCCCCGCAGCCGGACAACAAGGCCAGCCCGACCAGAAACCCGACCAGCGCCGGCCAAATGTTGCGGCAACTCAGCCACAGTCCATCCATCACAACTCCCTTTTCTCTACGCCCCGGAAGCGATCATTCTGACTGGTGGCGAGAAAACGCCCCGGCGCGACATTTTCCGGTCGAGAATCCGCCCACTGCCTCAGAGGAGTGCCCCCATGAATCGCTGCCAAGCCGTTGCCTTTGCATGTGTCCTGTCCTGTCTGAGCGGCCTGTCTCTGGCCGGCGAGGCCGAAACCGCCCGTGCGGCGCAGTGGCTGGATGCTCACCGGGAGAACACCCCGATGCTGCGTCAGTTCCTGCAGCTCATGCCCAAGGGTGCGGACCTGCACAACCACCTGAGCGGCGCGGTCTACGCCGAGACCTATCTCAAGCTCGCGGCCGATGCCAGCTGGTGCGTCGATACGGTCAAACTGCAGTTCGCCAAACCGCCCTGCGGCGGCAGCACGGTGCCGGCTCAGGGCCTGCCGGGCTCGACCTACGGCGCGATGGTCGATCACCTGTCGATGCGCAACGTCGAGTTCGCCGGCAAGAGCGGGCATGACCAGTTCTTCGCCACCTTCGGTCTGTTCGGCCCGGTCGGTGGACTGCCCGAATCCTTCACCGTCATGCAAGCCGAGGTGCGCGACCGCGCCGCCAGCCAGAACATCCAGTACCTCGAACTGATGACCACCGTGCAGGGCAGCGGCGTGCGGGCACTGGGTCGCGAGCTGGCCTGGGGCGGCGGGGCCGAACCGGATCTGGCCCGACGCCTGCAGTGGCTGATCGACAACGGCTTGTCCGGTCTGGTCGAAGCCGGCCGTCGGGAGATGGACGAAGCCGATGCGGCCTACACGCGCACCCAAAGCTGCGGCACGCCGGCCGCCCGGCCCGGCTGCCAGGTGGCGGTGCGCTGGCTGCAGCAGACGATTCGCACTGGCCCGCCCGAGGAAGTCTTCGCCCAACTGGCCTTCGCCTTCGAGCTGGTCAAGGCGGACAGCGTCCGCATGGTCGGCGTACAGCTGGTCGCGCCGGAGGATGACCCGGTTGCCCTGCGCGACTACCGCCTGCAGATGGAGATGGTGG
>DALYHR010000327.1:0-2643 GCA_031970775.1 Burkholderiaceae bacterium
CGCTGACGGGCCTTGCTGATCAGCATCTTGCTGGCGTCGCTGGGCTTGAGCGCGTTGACGATGGTGCCGAGTTCGCGCGGCGTGAAGTAGTGCCACAGGCCGTCGCTGCACAGCAGCAGCGAGTCACCGACTTCGAGGCGTTCGATGCGGTGCAGCACCAGTGGCGGGTCTTCCTCGGCGCCCAGGCAGCCCACCAGCAGATTGGACTGCGGATGGTTTTGGGCCTCTTCCTCGGTCAACTTGCCCTGATCGACCAGCCTTTGCACCAGGGAATGGTCCTTGGTGCGGCTGACCATCTGGGCGCCCCGGAAGTGATAGACCCGCGAATCGCCGGCGTGAATGATGTGGCCGGCGCGCTGCGGGGTCACCAGACAGGCGGCCAGCGTGCTGTGCGGCTCCTGCTCAGAGGTGATTGCGGTCATGCGGATCGTCATATGCGATTCGCGCACCAGTTGACGCAGCAATTCAGCCGCATCATCGCGGGTCGGGCTGAAGGCGGCGAACAGCTGGCGGGCGATCATGATGACCTGATCGGAGGCCTTGCGGCCGCCGCTCTTGCCCCCCATACCATCCGCCACCACGGCCAGCAGGCAGCCCGGGATGCGCGGATGCGGAATCACGTCCACCTGATCCTGCTGGTACATGCGATCGCCCCGGTCGATGCCGGTCGCGGCAGAAAGGCGGTAGTTCTGGGAGGGCTGCTGCGTCATGGGTGAAAACTATAATCGTCCGGATGCCGACGAAGGCTCCGGCTGGACCGTCAGACGGTGAACAATGACAGCGAGTGCGCGAAAGGTACTGAAGTAGTGTCGTATCCGGATCGCATGACGAGCTTATTTGCTTCGGGAGGCCTGATGGATCGGCTGGGCGCGGATTATCGCCCCAGACCGCAGCAGGTCCGTCTGGCCGAGCGCATTGCCGAAGCGATCGATCACCACGAAGTGCTGGTGGCCGAGGCCGGAACCGGGGTTGGCAAGACCTACGCCTATCTGGTTCCCCTGCTGATGTCCGGCCGCCGTGCCCTGGTCAGCACTGCCACCAAGGCCCTGCAGGATCAACTTTTTCTGCGCGATCTGCCCCGGCTGATGGCGGTGCTGGAGCGTCCGGTGCGTACCGCACTGCTCAAGGGGCGCGCGGCCTATCTGTGTCTGCAGCGGCTCGAACAGGCCCGTTTTGGCCTCGACAATCATGAGCGCCGGGCGTTGGCCGATCTGGCCCGGATCGAGCAGTGGGCGCCGGCCACCGTCAGCGGCGATCTGGCTGAAGTGCCGGGCATCGAGGAGCGCTCGGCCGTGCTCGCCCTGGTCAGTTCAACCCGTGACAACTGTCTGGGCTCGGACTGCCCGCACTACCGCGACTGCCACGTGATGCGGGCGCGCAAGGAAGCCCTTCAGGCCGATCTGGTGGTGATCAATCACCACCTCTACTTTGCCGATCAGAGCCTGCGCGATACCGGGCTGGCCGAATTGCTGCCGCAGGTCGAGACGGTGGTGTTCGACGAAGCCCATCAGCTCAACGAGATCGGGGTGCAGTTTCTCGGCCAGCAACTCGGCACTGCCGCCCTGATCGATTTGTCCCGCGATTTGCAGGGTGTCGGGCTGGCCAAGGCGCGCGGTATGGCTGACTGGACCACCCTGGCGCGCCGGCTGGAGCAGGCCGCCCGCGATCTGCAACTGGGTTTGCTCGAGGGGCAGGGGGCCTATCAGCAGCCCGGGCGCCTGCGCTGGGACTGGGCCACCTCGCGCCCGGTCTTTGCCGCGATGATGGAGCGCCTGGCATCCGAACTGGCCGAGGCCGAGCTGGCACTGACCGGTGTGGCCGGTCATGCCCCGGAGCTGGACCGCCTGCTGCAACGTGCGCAAGAGGCCGCGGCCCTGGCCCAGCGTTTTCAGGGGGACCCTGAGCCCGGGCAGGTGCGCTGGATCGATGTGTCTGCACTGCACCTGCGGCTGACCGAGGCGCCGCTGGATATCCGACAGTCCCTGCAGGCCGGCATCGAAGCCGGTGAAGGAGCCGGAGGTCGGTCGTGGATCTTCACCTCGGCCACGCTGGGCGAAGATGAGCGCCTGGACTGGTTCGTGCGCAGCGTCGGGCTGGTGCAGGCGGCGACGATCCGGGTCGACAGCCCGTTCGACTACGCGGCGCAGGCCCGGCTATGGGTCCCCCGCCATCTGCCGCGCCCGCAGGAAGGCGGACATCCCCGGGCCGTGGCCGAGCTGGCCGAACGTTGTGCCCGACAGCTCGGCGGCCGCACTTTTGTGCTGACCACCAGCCTGCGCGCCCTGGCTCAGATCGGTGCGGCACTGAAGACAGCCCTGGCCGAGGACGGCATCGAGGTGCTGGTGCAGGGGCAGGAGCCTCGCCGCACGCTGCTATCTCGCTTCATGACAGCGCATTCGTCGGCTGAGGGTTCGGGCGGGGCGGTGCTGGTCGGTTCGCAGAGCTTCTGGGAGGGTATCGACGTGCCGGGTGCGGCGCTGCAGTGCGTGCTCATCGACAAGCTGCCCTTTCCGGTGCCGAGCGATCCCTGGGTCGAGGCGCGTCTGCAGCGCTGTGAGGCCGAAGGCGGAGACCCGTTCCTGGACATCTCGGTGGCCGAGGCTGCGGTGGCGCTCAAGCAGGGCGCCGGCCGGCTGATCCGCA
>DALYHR010000328.1:0-2630 GCA_031970775.1 Burkholderiaceae bacterium
GCGGCCACCACGCTGTCATCCAGCGCCTTGCGCTGTTCGCCCGAGAGCTGCAAGCCGGTGCCGACGCAGTCGGGGCACCAGCCCTGCGCGCTGTTGTAGCTGAACATGCGTGGATCAGGCTCGGGGTAGCTGGTGCCGCAGGACGGGCAGGCCCGTTTGGTCGAGAACACCCGCGCCTTGCTGCGCAATGCCGTCGAGGCAAAGCCCAGCGCCGCCGACGCAGCGGCCGCCTTGGCGCTCTGGGCCGATTTGAGCGGCGTGAGCAGGTGCAGCACGCCCTGGCCGTGCTCCAGCGCCTGCGCCAGCGCGGCGCGCAGCTCGGCTTCACGCTCGGGCTCAACGATCAGGTCGGCCACCGGCAGCTCCACGGTGTGCTCGCGGTAGCGGTCCAGCGCCGGCCAGGCGTCGGTGGGCAGCAACTCGCCATCGACGCGCAGATGGGCGTAGCCCTTGCCCTTGGCCCACTTGGCCAGATCGGCGTAGAGGCCCTTGCGGTGCACCACCAGCGGCGCGAGCAGGCCGATGTGCAGGCCGCGATAACCGTCCGCCTCCGGAGCGCGCAGCAGCTGCGCGGCGATCTGCTCGGGCGTCTGCGGCCGCACCGCCACCCACTGATCGGGCGGGGCATGGAAGTCGGAGCACTTCGGGCAATAGGGCGTGCCGAGCTTGACGTAGAGCAGCCGCAGAAAGTGCCAGATCTCGGTGGTGGTCGCCACCGTGCTCTTGCGCCCGCCCCGGCTCAGGCGCTGCTCAATCGCCACGGTGGGCGGAATGCCGCGCACCGCATCGACTTCCGGTCGCCCGGCCGGCTGCACGATCGAGCGGGCGTAGGCGTTGAGACTTTCCAGATAACGCCGCTGCCCCTCGTTGAACAGGATGTCGAAGGCCAGCGTGCTCTTGCCCGAACCGCTCACCCCGGTGACGACGTTGAACTGGCCGCGCGGAATCTCGACCGACACGCCTTTGAGGTTGTGCTCGCGGGCGTTGATGATGTGTATGGCTCCCTCGCCCACCTGTGGGAGAGGGCGGTGGGTGAGGGCTGGCGCTTCCTGCACCCTCAGCCCGCTGTGCCCCAGCGCCACCTCGTACTCCCGCAGCGCCTGCCCGGTGTGCGAGGTCGGGTGGGCGCGCAGATCATCCGGGGTGCCTTGGGCCACCAGCGCACCGCCCGCGTCGCCGCCATCGGGCCCGAGGTCGATGATCCAGTCGGCGGCGCGGATCACGTCGAGGTTGTGTTCGATCACCAGCAGCGAATGGCCGGCGTCGAGCAGCCGGGCGAAGCTGCGCATCAGCTTGGCGATGTCGTCGAAATGCAGCCCGGTGGTCGGCTCGTCGAACAGGAAGAGCTGGCCCTTTTTGGCCACTTTCATGCGGCTGCGGCTGGCGTGACTGCTGGCGTTTTTCGCCGCTTCAGCCAGAAAGCCGGCGAGCTTGAGCCGCTGCGCCTCGCCGCCCGAGAGCGTTGGCACCGGCTGGCCGAGCTTGACGTAATCGAGACCGACATCGGCCAGCGGTGAGAGAGCGCGTACCACCTCGCGGTCGGCGCCGAACAGCCGCACCGCATCAGCGACGGTCAGCTCCAGCACGTCGGCAATCGACATGGCCTTGCCGAGCCGCTCGATCTTCACTTCGCGGATCTCGGCGCGGTAGCGCGTGCCGTCGCAGTCCGGGCAGCGCAGATAGACGTCGGAGAGGAACTGCATCTCGACATGCTCAAAGCCTGAGCCGCCACAGGTGGGGCAGCGGCTGTCGCCGGCGTTGAAGCTGAACATGCCGGCGGTGTAGCTGCGCTGCCGGGCCTCGGGCAGGGCGGCGAACAACTCGCGAATCGCATCGAAGGCGCCGACAAAGCTGGCCGGGTTGGAACGCGCCGTCTTGCCGATCGGGCTTTGATCGACGAACACCGCTTCACTCAAGGCTTCGGCGCCGAGCAGTCGCTCAAACGCCCCGGCCGCCTCGGTGGGCTGGCCGAAATGCCGCGCCAGCGCCGGGTAGAGCACGTCCTGAATCAGGGTGGATTTGCCCGAGCCCGACACGCCGGTGATGCAGACCAGCCGTTGCAGCGGGAACTCGACGGTGAGATCGCGCAGGTTGTGCTCGCGCGCGCCGGTCAGGATCAGCTTCGGCGTATTCGCCTCGACCGGCCGCGAGTAACCCAGGCTGATGCGCCGCCGCGCGCCCAGGTAAGCGCCGGTCAACGTCTCGGCGGCCTTGAGGTCCTCGGGCGTGCCGTCGAAGACGATGCGACCGCCCTGCGTGCCGGGGCCGGGGCCCAGATCGATGACCCGATCCGCCGCCAGCATCACCGCCGGGTCGTGCTCGACCACCACCAGCGTGTTGCCGGCGTCGCGCAGCCGCAGCATCGCGTCATTGATGCGGTGCATGTCGCGCGGGTGCAGGCCAATCGACGGTTCATCCAGCACGAACAGCGTGTTGACCAACGAGGTGCCCAGGGCGGTGGTCAGGTTGATGCGCTGCACCTCGCCGCCCGAGAGCGTGCGGCTCTGGCGGTCGAGCGTCAGATAGCCCAGACCGACGTCGCACAGATATTTGAGCCGGGTGCGGATCTCGTCGTGCAGCAGTTGCAGGGGGTCGGTGCGGGAGGACGGGGCGGGCGAGGTCGTGGCGGC
>DALYHR010000329.1:0-2611 GCA_031970775.1 Burkholderiaceae bacterium
GGCCCAGTTCGGCCGGCCAGTCGAGGATGTGGGTCTCCAGCAGGATGCGGCCGGCATCCTCGATGGTCGGGCGCACGCCCAGGCTGGCCACCCCGGGCAACGGCTGCGCGGTCAGGCCATGCACCCGCACTACGAAGATGCCGCTGGCGGCGCTGCGCGGTGCGGCAAAGCGCAGATTCAGGGTGCGGAATCCATCGGCGGCACCGGCGGCCGATGCCCCCAGTTCGCGGCCCAGTTTTTGACCATGCACCACATGGCCGCTGAGGCTGAACGGCCGGCCGAGCAGGGCGCTGACCTGCTCCATCTCTCCAGCGGCGAGGGCATCGCGCACGGCGGAGCTGGACACGCGCAGGCCGTGAATCTCGTAGCTGCGCATGCGGGCGACATCGAAGCCCTGCGCGTCGCCTGCGGCGTCGAGCATGGCGTAGTCGCCGGCGCGGCGGGCGCCGAAGCGGAAGTCGTCGCCGACCAGCACATAGCGCGCGCCCAGGCCCTGAACCAGTACCTCGTCGATGAAGGCCTCGGGCGACAGCGTTGCCAGCCGGGGGTCAAAGCGCAGCACCACGACCTGATCGACGCCGCAGGCTTCGAGCTCTTGCAGCTTGTCGCGCAGGCTGGCGATGCGGGCCGGCGCCTGCTCGGGGCGGCCGGCGCGGTCGGCAAAGAACTGGCGCGGATGCGGCTCGAAGCTCAGCACGCAGCTGGGCAGTCCGCGGTGTTTGGCCTCGTTTTTCAGCAGCGCCAGCATCGCCTGATGGCCGCGATGCACGCCATCGAAGTTGCCGATGGTCAGCGCGCACGCCGCAGCGATGCCGGGATGGTGAAAACCGCGAAAGACTTGCATGGGGCGCCATTATCGGCAGTGCAGCGGCGTCGTGGCGTGTTGGTTTTGGCGATTGACAGAACCATGGGGGGTATTTAGGATAGTAATAAGTTACTATCTTTCGTGTGAATGAACCATCGTTCCAAACATCTGCCCGCCGATGAGCGCAAGGCCGTCACGGTCGAAGCCGTGATCGAGCTGGCGGCGCAGCGCAATCCCAGCGAGATCTCCACCACCGCCATCGCGCAGCACATGGGGGTGACGCAGGGGGCGCTGTTCAAGCATTTCCCGACCAAGGACGCGATCCTTGAAGCGGTGATGGGCTGGGTGGCCGACCGGCTGTTGGGGCGTATCGAACGGGCGGCCGGCGAGGCGCCCAACCCTGCGGCGGCGCTGGAGGCTGTGTTCATGACCCACGTCGAGTTCGTGTCCGAGCATCCCGGCGTGCCGCGCATGCTGTTCGGTGAATTGCAGCGCGCCGAGGTCTCGGTGCCCAAGCAAATGGTTCAGATGATGTTGCGGCGCTACGGCGAGAAGCTGATCCGCATCCTGGAAGCCGGCAAGGCGCAGCAGCTCTTTGCGGCCGATCTGGATGCCGAAGCGGCGGCCCTGCTGTTCGTCGGCACGATCCAGGGCCTGGTGATGCAGGCCCTGCTGGCCGGGGAGGTCGGGCGCATTCGCCGCGACGCTCCCCGGGTGTTTGCGATCTTTTTGCGTGGCATCACGAAGGGACACCCATGAACCGCCTTCCCCTGAGCCGTCGTGCGCTCGCCATCGCCGCCGTGCTGATTCCGCTGGCCGGGCTGCTGGGCTATGTAGCCCTGCGCTCCGGGCCGCTGGCGCCGGTGGCCGTCACCGTGGTCAAGGTCGAGTCGCGCTCGTTGCGGCCGGCACTGTTTGGGGTCGGCAGCGTCGAAGCCCGGCAGCTGCACCGCATCGGGCCGACCGCGCCGGGGCGTCTGCTGCGTCTGGGCGTCGAGGTGGGCGACACCGTCCGGGCCGGACAGGTGCTGGGCGAGATGGACCCGATCGACAGCGAAGACCGCCTGCGCTCGCAGGATGCCGTGGTGCGGCGCACGGCCGCAGCGGTGAGCGACGCCACCGCGCGCCAGGCCTACGCCGACAGCCAGTTTCAGCGCTACGAGCGACTGCACACCGACAAGGTGGCCAGCGACGAGGTGCTCGCCGCCCGCCGGCAGGAGCTGCAACTCGCCGGCGTGGCCCTGATTTCGGCGCGTGAGGAGCAGACCCGTGCGACCTCTGATCTGCAGGCGCTGCGGGCGCAGCGCAGCAGTCTGCGGCTGATCGCGCCGGTGGACGGCGTGGTCACGGCGCGTGAGGCCGAGCCCGGCACCACCGTGGTGGCGGGTCAGGCGGTGGTCGAAGTGGTCGATCCCCGTTCGCTCTGGGTCAACGCCCGCTTCGATCAGGTCAGCGCGGACGGGCTGGCGGCCAATCTGCCGGCGCGGGTGCTGCTGCGCTCCCGCCGGGGCGAGGCGCTGGAAGGGCGGGTGATCCGCACCGAACTGCGCGCCGATGCCGTCACCGAAGAGCTGTTGGCCAAGGTCGGCTTCCAGCACGCGCCCGCGCCGCTGCCGCCGCTGGGTGAGCGGGCCGAAGTGCTGATCGATCTGCCGGCCCTGCCCGAAGGCGCGGTGATTCCGAACGCCGCCGTGCAGCGCCAAGGCACGCAGGTGGGCGTCTGGGTCGCCGCTGGCGATGCGCTGAGCTTTGTGCCGGTGCGGCTGGGGCGCAGCGACCTGGACGGGCGGGTTCAGGTGCTCGACG
>DALYHR010000330.1:0-2611 GCA_031970775.1 Burkholderiaceae bacterium
CCCGGCGTTCTGGTGGTGTCTGGCGGCGATTCCGCTGACCGGGGCGCTGAACCTGTTGGTCAGCTTCACCCTGGCGTTCCGCGTCGCGCTGAAAGCCCGGGGTTTGCGGGTGGCCGACCGTGGTCGCATTCACGCTGCACTGCGAAGGCGGCTGTGGCGCGCGCCGATGAGTTTTCTGTTGCCGCCCAAGTGACGCCGACCATACATGACGTCGTCCGTTCTTATTCCCGCACAGGAAGGCCGTCGCGGCCCTTTTCATACATGGCTTGAAGATCTGGGGTTGAAAGATTTTCTTGGCGAACACCCTATTCCACAGTTGGTCGAATGGGGCTGGCTTCAACCAGAAGCAAGATATGTTTTTGATCGAGAATTCATTCTAAATTGGGTTGACTTTCCGCACGTCGCCAACGAAAACAATACCGGCGACGAATATATTCTATGGAGTCCTGAATGGCATATTGATGAAGTTGATAGTGAATTATGGTGCATTGACCCTATGCTTCATCCATCGAATGAGGTGGGCATCTTAATGAATCGTATGGAAGGTCCTGTTTCAATTGGGGTGCCTACATCGCTCAGGCACTCTAGAGGCATCGCTGTCTTTCCGTATTGCGATTATTTCTATCACTGGCATGGGTATGCGCTGATTGACCATATTTCTTGGTCGGATAATGGCCCATGGTTGCGAACACCCGATCTTGCCCAAAAGATTAGATCTTGGGAGAAATGGTGTTCAGAACTGTCTCCATCAGTATTTCGTCATGAAGGAGGTCTGTGGCGCAAAGACGGGGAGTGTGCCAAGCACTTCACATGGGTATCGCACTACAGGCAAACATTCGATGCGGTTGATCGCTATTTACGGCGACATCCAGCTATTGACGGGAATAAAGTAATTTATAAAAAAGCCGCCCAGACCTTGGCTGACTTTTTGTCAATTAGATCCAACGATCTTGAGTTTGCGCTGGAAAAGAGCTTTCTGGTCGTCGCCCAGAACTGGCTGGACAGGAAGGAAACGCACAAAGGTCACTGGGTGAAGTGTGCTTGGCCTGAGTTGCAGAGAGACGTCATGTCGTGCATTGAGTGGCTCTGTCTGCTTGAAGGCAAA
Organism: Burkholderiaceae bacterium; assembly: GCA_031970775.1. Lineage (GTDB taxonomy): Bacteria > Pseudomonadota > Gammaproteobacteria > Burkholderiales > Burkholderiaceae_C > Sphaerotilus. The sequence continues at coordinate 1,106 of DALYHR010000330.1, forward strand.
GACCTTGATTTTTATTTGGATAAATACCAGATACCCCAGTGGGGTGCGCACGAAAGAGCGCAACTTTCTGATGTTCTCGACTACGGATATTTCAAAGACAAGCAGCTATTTATGAAAGTGGCTGGATATTATATTGAGCGTGTTTTTCCTGAATTGATGCCTGCATTCAATGGTAATCTCCGAAGCTTGTCCGAGGGGGTGTCTCGTGTTGTGAATAAGTGTCCGCCATTTACAAGTTTTTTGGCCGCATTTAAAGCTCTTCATGATGATATTTCTTTTCAAGAAAACAGGCATCAGCTTGATCTTCGGCATCGCCGACCAACGGACCACTTTACAACGCTGGCTATTCGAGCGGAGACGTGCCTAAAGTACATGCTTTTCAAGAGTAATCCAGGATCAATTAAGGATGAAGATGGACTGCACAATATTCTATCTGATTTTCACAAGTTAACTAATCCTGAAAATCTCAAAATACGAGAAACATTCGATTGCAGAGATATAAGGAGGTTGGCTAGGTTTGATCAGGGTGCGGCAAACCCGATTAATGATATTAGGGTGAAAATTTTTGAAAAAAGAACCCCATTTGAGGTGCAATTTATAAAAGCCATGCTTGGCTGTGTTGCGGCAAGGAACTACTTTGCGCATCTATACGACTTCAAACCGGATTTCATTCGTAGTGAAGAAAGCGAGTTTTTGATGGCTAGTGTCGTCTTCACGACATGGACTTTGCTGCGCGACTTCTGCAATCGCGATTCAGCGTAGTTGATCTCCTGAAGTGGACCAGCCTGGGCTGGTGAACGCTGGAGCGTGCGCGAGCTCGACCTATATCTGAGCCAGCGGGATGCTGCCGGCCGATTCGTCGGCCTTGATCAGGCGGATCAGCTCGGCCAGATCGGCGTCGAGGCGTTCCAGAGTCGGCTCCGGCAGCTGGCGCAGCGCGGCGGGCAACATACCTTCGAAAGGTCCCGAGACCTGGCCGAGCAGCTCCAGCCCGAGCGGCAGGATGGTCAGCTCGACCTGCCGGCGATCGACCTCGGAGCGATCGATGGCGATCAGCTGCTTCTGCATCAGGGTGCGGATCAGGTTGCTGGCCGTGGACTGGTGAATGTCCATGTGCTGAGCGATGCCGTTGGTGCCGAGTCCGGGATAGTCCCGAATCAGACTGAGGGCCCAGATCTGGGAGCCGCCCAGACCGACCTGGCGTTCAACCTGTTGGAAATGCGTGCGTACGGCGTTGAAGACGATGCGGAACTTGCGCAGTACGTCGGCATGCACGGCCGCCCCATCGCCCGAGCCGGTCGACTCAAGCGCGTTGATCCCTGCGCTGATGGTGTCCATGCCGGGATCATAGGGGACAGCCGAGCCGGCCTTCGCAGGAAGAATCGCCCGGTCAGGCCCGATTCGATCCCTTGACCAGATCGAAGCGGAACAGGCGGCATTCGATCGGGCCATTCCACATCGGCACGCGGCGGGCTTCCTTGAGGCGCATGGCCTGGGGCAGGCGCA